>DAIDIA010000001.1 GCA_027459565.1 Acidimicrobiaceae bacterium
CGGCGGCTCGATTGCGCGCGCGCTGGTCGGCACCGAGGGGACCTGTGTCGCGCTGTTGGAGGCAACGCTCAAGCTCGTCCCGACGCCAAACGCCCGGGCACTTGTCATCCTGGGATTTCCCGACCTCTACACGGCGGCAGATTTCGTTCCGGTGCTGCTCGATCATGCGCCCCTCACCATCGAGGGTCTCGACGCCCGACTCGTCGAACTCGCGCGCACGACGAATGCAAGCGGAGCGGGCGCGAGGCTTTTGCCGCCTGGCAATGGGTGGCTGTTGCTCGAGATCGGTGGGGAGAGCGTCGACGAGGCGAGGAGTCTCGCCGAGGATCTTGTTCGCGCGGCGGTGGCGACCTCGGTGCCGAGCGGAGCGGGCATTGCGCTGCGTCCCGAGGATCAGCGCGCGATCTGGCGGCTCCGCGAGGATGGAGCGGGTCTCGCGACGCGACTCCCTGACGGTTCGGAGGCCTGGCCGGGCTGGGAGGACGCCGCCGTTCCACCTGACAGGCTCGGTGACTATCTCCGCGGTTTCGACGCGCTGCTCGTTGAGCATGGACGCCAGGGGATGCATTATGGCCACTACGGCGAGGGGTGCATGCACATCCGCATCGACTTCGACTTCCTGACCCAGCGCGGACGCGAGGACTTTCGCCGCTTCATCGAGGACGCGGCGGACCTCGTCGTCTCGTTCGGTGGATCGCTCTCAGGTGAGCACGGCGACGGACAGGCGCGTAGCGAGCTCCTGGGGAAGATGTATCCCGAGGTGATACTCAGGGCCTTTGCGGAGTTCAAGGCGATGTTCGATCCCGAGTCGGGAATGAATCCGGGAAGGATCGTCGCGCCGAGGCCGCTCGATGAAGATCTGCGCGTCCGCATCCCGGTGCGTCCCATCAACCACACTCCCCATCTGGCGTTGAACCTCGATCATGGGGACCTCGAGCGCAGCGCACGGAGGTGCGTGGGCGTGGGCAAGTGCCGGCGACTTGACGGTGGTGCGATGTGTCCGAGCTTCCAGGTGACTCGCGATGAGCGTGATTCGACACGCGGTCGCGCACGTCTGCTCTCGGAGATGTTCGCTGGCGACCTGATCGTCGACGGCTGGCGGTCTACGGAGGTCAGGGACGCGCTTGATCTGTGCCTCTCGTGCAAGGCATGTGCCTCGGATTGCCCCGTCGGCGTCG
This sequence comes from Acidimicrobiaceae bacterium, assembly GCA_027459565.1. Classification (GTDB taxonomy): domain Bacteria; phylum Actinomycetota; class Acidimicrobiia; order Acidimicrobiales; family Bog-793; genus CAIVND01. The sequence goes on from DAIDIA010000001.1 coordinate 1,179, forward strand.
ACATGGCCGCCTATAAGGTAGAGTTTCTCTCGCATCACTATGCGGGTCGGTTGCGTCCACGCTCGCACTACGCACTGGGAAACCTGCCCGTGCTGGTGCGTTCGATCCGCGGCATCGCAAGGACTGCGAATTTGGCCCTCGCGAGCCCACTCGGGAGGCTGGCGAGATCGATTGGGGGCATTGACCAAAAGAGATCGCTTCCACGCATCGCCTCGCGAAGCCTGCAGCGACGCGTGCACCTCGCGCCCAATGAGGCGAGCGTGATCCTCTTTCCCGACACCTTCACGAACTACTTCTCGCCCGAGGTCGGCGAGGCTGCGATTGAGGTGCTTGAGGCTCTGGGCGAGAGCGTCGCGATGCCATCTGGGGCGCTGTGTTGCGGGCTGACGTGGTATTCGACGGGGAAGCTCGATCGGGCGAGGTCGCGGATGGCCGCGACCGTCCCGGCGCTGCAGACGCTCTCCGATGCTCCGTTGCCGATCATCGTGCTCGAGCCGAGTTGCGCGTCGATGATGCGCGAGGAGATTACCGAGTTGCTCGGAGACGACGCGCAGATCAGATCCTTTGCCTCGAGGATCTGTTCGTTGGGTGAATACGTGGACCGGATCTCCGAGGGCCTTTCGACGGATCTGTTCCCAGTTCTGAATAGGCGCTATCTCGCGCAGGTGCACTGTCATCAGCGCGCAACGACCGGTTACGCCAATGAGGAGAGGTTGCTCGGGAAGATCAGCGGGGATGCGGTCGAGCTTGAGACCTCATGCTGTGGCCTCGCGGGGAACTTCGGGTTCGAGGATGGTCATTATGAGCTCTCGCGCGCGATCGCCGAGCGTTCGGTGCTCGCGCGGATCGCCGTTGCCGAAGGTGCAGATGGAGATCCGCTCACCGTCGTCGCCGACGGGTACTCGTGTCGCCTCCAGATCGGGCAGCTCAGCGCACACGAGCCCCGGCATCTCGCGCAGGAGCTTCGCGACGCCCTGTTGTCCGGCGACGGGGTGATCGCTGAAAAGCGCTCGATCTGACCGTGCCGACCGCGTGTGGATGCGCGTCCACCGGGTACGGTGGAGGCCGCGCGCCGCGCGAGGAGCAACCAGAGTCAGGGGTCGATGATGGAGCGAGGGCCAAGGCCGAGGTGGTTCGGAGCGCGCGTCGCGTTCGCGCTGGCGGTGGTCGCGTTGGTCGCGGTGGAGCTGACGTCGCGGCGCTACCGGCTTGCGGGCATAGTCCAGGCGGTGCTGATCGTGGGCGTCATCGTTGCGAGCGTCGTCGACATCCGCGAGATCTTTCACCGGAACAGGCCATAGCAACCAGACTCCCGCCTCACCCGATTTTGGATCTCGCGCCTGTCGCATCCTCGCGATCGATGCCAGAGCGGTTGCGCGCGTGACGTTCGTTCACCCCGTCGCGACATATTGGACAATCGCTCCAAAGTGACCGTAGCTTCGCGCCTGTCGAGAGCCGGGTCGGTCCGTCCTTGACGGGAGTGCCGCGCTCGGTCGGTCCGGCTTGCGGGCTGGCCCGCACCCCGACGCCGTCGGGGAGAGCTCGGCTAGGACTTGTACGCGCCGGCCTCCCAGGCGCGACGCGACAGGTCGGATGCGAGCTCCATCGCAGGGCTGTAGCGATCCGAGTCGTCGCGGTAGTAGCCCTCGTGGATGCGTTCACGGCCCCCACCGAAGGTCATCTTCGAACCTATCGCAGGCTCGAGGTTGACGATCTCTCCGAGCTCGCTCGGGTCGCGGAACACGTTGATGGGGTCGCGCCCCTCTTCTACCGCGGTGATCTGCTCGTCGATGATCTTGCGGAATTCAATGACCGCGAGGTCGGTGGCTCCGAGGATCTCCTTCGTGCGATCGGTGATGTCGCCCTGTGAGCACCAGGCGGCCATGTCCTGCGCGAGGACGTAGTCGAGGATCGGCTTCCCGTTCTCGTCAAACATCGGCGCGTGGAAATAGGGGATTGACTCCTGTTTCGGTGCCTCGATGCCCGGAGCGTGGAAGAGCGAATAGTTGATGTGGTAGGTATGCGTGTCGTCCATCGGTACGCGCATGTTGACCTGGGAGCGCAGTCCGCCCGCGCCACGCGAGTAGTACGGGAAGATGTTGTACTGGTGCCAGAAGTCATAGTCCCGGTCGGCTCCGCGCTCGACGCTGTAGTGCACTCCCTTGCGGAATCCGAAGGGATCGCGTTCGAAGACGATGTGGTCCGTACCGACCCCACGCTCGATCTCCTTCGCCGATCGGTGCACATCTCCGTCAGCGTGGCGCTCGCTCATGAGACCGTCGCGCTCGAGGACGTACTTGAAGTAGTGCCCGTGCAGGTAGATCGTGTGGAACGGATCGGCGGAGTTCTCGTGGCACTGGAGC
>DAIDIA010000002.1 GCA_027459565.1 Acidimicrobiaceae bacterium
TATCGGACGATCTCGACCTCTCCCTGGCCGCCGTGACCATAGGTCGCGATGTGCCGGGAGTGAAAGTCCTTGACCATCTGCTCCACGGTCGCACGATTGACCTCGAGGCCATCGACGACGACGGCGAGCTCCGAGGCCTGACCGAGATAGCGCAGATCCGCGCGCAGCGTGAGTGCGATGGTCGAGCGATCGATTCCGGCGTCGACAAGACGTTGTCGCTGATCCCGGGCGAGCTCTGCAATGCGGGCATTCACCAGGTCGCCCGTGGTGTGATCAAGTCGAGCGAGCACGGTCTCGGTCTTGGTGAGCTCAACGGGAGCCCACAACATCCCGAGGGCAGAAAGCACCCCGGCAAACGGCGGCACAACGACCTCGCCGATCCGCACCGTCTCCGCGAGAGAGGCTGCATGAAGCGCGCCGCTTCCACCAAACACGATCAGGCTGCAGTCCTCAAGTGAGAGTCCCCGTTCGGTCGAGACCGCCCGCAGCACCCGGGCCATCTGCTGGTCCGCGACGCGGTGGATCGCAATGGCAGCCTCGATCACCGAGAGACCGAGAGGCGTCGCGACATCGCGCGAGATCGCGGCGCGCGCGAGTTCAATCTCCGCCTGCACGCCAGATAGACGCAGATACTCGGTCGAGACATAGCCGAGCACGAGATTCGCGTCGGTCACCGTGGCCCGTGTGCCGCCGCGCCCGTAACACGCGGGACCCGGGTCCGCTCCTGCGCTTGCGGGTCCGACGATCAGACCCCCCGCGAGATCCACCCGGGCGATACTTCCCCCTCCGGCTCCGATCTCGGCGAGATCGAGAACGGGCAGGCGGACGGTGTATCCACCGCCTTTGAGCAGCCTGCTCGTCGCAGAGATCTCGGTACCGATCGACAGCTCACCGACGCGCGACACATTGCCGTTGGCGATGAGCGACGCCTTGGCAGTCGTTCCTCCCATGTCGAAACTGATCGCCTGGTCAATTCCGAGATTGCGCGCGATCCGCGCCGCGGCAAGCACACCGGCGGCAGGGCCCGATTCGAGAAGATGGGCGGGAAGGCGCGCCGCGTCACTCGCTGGCATCATCCCGCCACTTGACTGCATGACAAACAGCGGGGCATCGATGCCGAGATCGCCGAGTCCTTGCACGAGCGAATCGAGATATGTCGAAACGACGGGACGCAGATACGCATTCACCACGGCAGTGCTCGACCGTTCGAACTCGCCGATCTCGCGCGAGACCTCCGTGCTCGTCGTGACGATGACTCCCGGATGCCGATCGGCGATGAAGCGCGCGACCGCGTCCTCATGTGCGGGATTGATGTAACTGTTGATCAGACAGATTGCGACGGCCACAACGCCCAATGCGATCGCTTCATCGAGGAGGGGACCGAGCGATTCGAGGTCGGGAGCGCGCAGCACCGTTCCGTCCGCAGCGATCCGTTCATCGACCTCAAGGCGAAGACGTCTCGGAACAAGAGCCGGAGGCTTTTGCCAACCAAGGTCGTAGAGCGTCGGCGTGCGCAGGCGCCCGATCTCGAGCACATCCTGGAAGCCCGATGTGGTGACGAGCGCGGTCGCGGGTCCCGAGTGCTCGAGAACCGCGTTCGTCCCCACCGTGGTTCCGTGCAGCACCTGGCCGACCAGCGTCGTATCGATGACGCCGCGTGTGAGCGTCTCGGCGACCCCGTAGAGCACCGCGCGTTCATATCCCTCGGGGGTGCTCGGAACCTTCGCGGCCGTGAGTCGACCTGATCCGTCAATGCCAACGACGTCGGTGAAGGTTCCGCCGACATCGGCCGCTACCCGTGCATCGGTCACGGCGCATCTCCTCGTGACCCGGGATCCTCGGCGAGCATCTGCTCGAATGCACTGGCGTCGGCCCATCCCGCGAGGTCCATGTAGCGCCGGAAGCCGATGAGCTCCTGGGTTGCGACCACCGTGTCTCGCGCGAGGTTTCCGAGGAAGTGCTCGATCGCGAGCGCGCCAGCGCGCGCTGCCTGGATCGGATAGATCATCACGGCAACGCCGAGCTCGCGCGCGAGCTCCTTGGTCGGAGCGGGACTCAGATCGCTCCCCGAGACGTTGTAGAGCTGTGGAAATCGGTCGATCGCATCGGAGATCTGCCGGAGCTCGTCGAGGGTGCGGATGCCGTTGATCATCAGGAGCTCGGCACCCGCCTCTCGGTACGCAATGGACCGCGCGATGGCGGCCTCGACACCCTCGGTAAGCAGCGAATCGGTGCGAGCGACGAGAATGAGATCCGTCTCTGCCGCGCGCGCCGCGTGGAGGCGCGCCTGCATCTCCGCGATCGGAACGCACGGTTCGCTGGTGAGATATCCGCAGCGACGCGGGAAGCTCTGGTCCTCGATGTGCACTGCGGCAACGCCGACGGACTCGAGGGCGCGCATCGCGTGACGGATCGTTGGCGCACCGCCATAACCCGTGTCGAGATCGACAATGACATCGGCTGCCGAGACGCGAGCGGCCACCCCGGCGGCATCGACAAGTTCCGAGAGGCTCAATACGCTCATGTCCGGGAAGCCGCGTGCCGCTGCGGTACCGGCTCCGCTGACATATACCGAGGTGAAACCCGCCTCGCGTGCGAGCGAAGCGGAGATGCCGTCAGTGACCCCTGGCGAGATAACCGGCGGTGAGCTGGAGATTCGTGATCGCAACCGCGTCGGGCAATGAGGAAAAGTCACGATATTTGATATAATATCACCGCTGTTTCCACACGGAAATCCCCAAGACAGAGGAGACCACCGGTGCTCACGCACGAACAACTACGCGATGCGGTCAACGAACACTTCCGTGCCGAGAACAGTCGGGACGTCGACGCGATCGTCGCATCGGTCACCGAGGATGTCGAGTACCACGTCAAGAGCCCCTCCTATCCCGACGACGTGTTCCCGTTCGGCGTCACCGCAAGCGCCGAGGGCGTCAGGCAGCTCTGGACGGACCTCTATGAGACCTATTCGAGCTATGAGATCTCCGTCGATGACGTCCTCACCTGGCCCGAACGCAACCAGGCGCTCGCGCTCGTCACCATTCTGGCGACACCGGCGGAGGATTTCGAGGGACTGCCTGCGGGAAAGCCATTCACCTACAGTGTCGCCGCGCTGTGCGACTACAACGACGACGCCAAGATGACCCGCGAGACCGTCTATGGAAACTTCGCGATCGTCACCTGGGGAATCAATCGGATGCGACAGTTCCTCGCCGAATCTCAGTGATGGCGATCACCCTCGAGGAGGCACTCGCGGCCGCGGCCATAGGCGTGGAGGCGGCGACAGCCGAGTCGATCTCGGTAGGAATCGTCGTGCTTGACCAGCGCTTCGTGGTGCTTGCAGCCGTTCGCATGGAGAACGCGTACCCGAGCACCGTCCCCGTCGCCACCGGCAAGGCCCACACGGCGTTGAACTTCGGAGTCCCGAGCGCGGCGATAGCGGCGAAGGTCGCGGCGGAGAACAAGGTCGCGCTCACCCTCGCCGAACCCCGTCTGCTCTTCGTCGGCGGCGGAGAGCCCGTCATGCGCGACGGAGTCGTCGTCGGTGCCGTTGGGGTCAGCGGCGCGAGCGAGGAGATGGACTGCGCAATCTGTGCGGTCGTCTCCAAAGCGCTCTCGAATCCCTGACACACGCGAACGCTCCCGAGTCCGTTGGACGAATCCCACTGGCTGACACGAAGGTCCAAGATGGGGCTCAGGTTCCAACGGGCAGACCTCAGTCGATGCTCCGTCCTGGCGGGATTCTCCTCTCCACCCAGACCCACTCAAGTCCCTCGAAGCCCTCGATACCCTGTGCAACTGCCCGGCGCTCACTGATCTGCCATCCCTCGACAGTCCGGACCAGCTGGTCGAGATAGCGAAGGCGCACAACCGGATGATCTCCGTCCCAGGTCTCGTGCCATGCAGTGACGTAGGTGGAGACCCGACAGTCCGAATCCGATACGAATTCCATCGTCTGTTCGCCGAGCTGGTGGTGCGTGCGGCGGAACTCGGATTGTCCGCGCGCGATACGCGCGCGGACGGCTTCGCGCCCAACGACCCGTCCACCGCGACCGGGCCCATAGTCGACGACACACTGCTCGGTGAAGAGCTCCGCGACCGCGTCGATATCGTATTCATCGACGCGTTCACAGAACCTCGCGATGACCTCGGAGACCTCGATCCGCGCGACGAGGCGCGCGACCTGTGCAGCGAGATCTCCATCATCCATACCGTGGACCGCCTCTCCATCATCTCCGGTAGGTCCGGGGCGCCTTCGTCGATGACCGGCGCGACCGATCATTCACATCTTCGTATCGATGTCGGGAACAAGCACGGCCGATGGGGTCATCCCCGTCGGCCACCGGCCGCCCTGCGTCGCGTGGCGGAGGCGAATTGCGCGACGGTCATACCTGAAACACCTGCGCTCGCCAGCGGGGATGTGGGATCTCTGGCATCTGCCAGAGATCCCACTCACGATCACGCACGCGCGCAACCGACCCGCCAGAGAACTCCGGCCCGTTACCTCGTGAAGTTCTTGAAGTTCTGGACCAGCTTCCACTGCGATCCGGTCCACTGCGCAACCGCAGCACCGTTCGCTCCGGTGTGACCCTTGGGAAGTCGACCAAAGGAGATCAGCGGCAAGAGACCGGTCTTGAACGACCGCAGTTCCTGAGCGGTCTTGTCAAAGTTCGCCCATGTCAGCTTGTTGCCCATCTCCTTGAGGACCTGGAACAGGACGAGGTTCTGTGCGTAAGCCTGAACCGCGTAGGTGTTCTGCGCCTCTGCCGGGTTGACCTGGTTCATCGCCTTGATGTACGCCTTGACAGCCGGCGTGTTCTCAGTCGGCAGTGCACCGACGAGTGCGCCGTACATCCCAACCGCCGCAGAGCCAGCAGGACCGGTGTCTTGAAGTGTTCCGGTGTTCGCGGCCGAGGAGTCACCGATGATCAGGGGCTTCCAGCCAAGCTGCTGAGCCTGCTTGAGGAACAGGACCGACTGGGTGTTGTCCGTTCCAAGCACAACTGCCTGGGGGTTGGACGCCTTCACCGCGAGGACTGCCGCGCTGATGTCGGTGCTGTTGGTCTGGGTGTAGCTGACGTTGGTGACTCTGATCTTGTCAATGCGCGCCTGCTCCTGGACCCCGCTCAAGACAGAGAGCCCGTAGGCGTTCTGCTGACCGAGGTATGCGAGTGACTTGATCTTCTTGCCCTTGAGGAAGTCGACGATCACCCGCGCCTGGGACTGGTGCGGAGTTGCGAGGATGAACACATTCTTCAGCGCCGGGTCTGGCGGAAGGTAGGGTCCCCAAACGGGAATGCCCGAAGAGGTGACAAGTGGCCAGCTCCCGGGAATCTCCGCGGATCCGACTGGAGTGTCGATGAGGAACACCTTCTGCTGATCGGTGAGGCGAAGGAAGTTCGCGACCGAAAGAGCCGGGGTGAACTGATCGTCGAGGTAGGTGGCGATCACCTTGCGTCCGTTGATCCCTCCATGGGAGTTGACCATGTTGATGGCCGCTTCCATGCCCGCACGGAATGCTGCTCCTGCAGATGCTGCTCCACCGGTGAGGGGCATCGTCGTGCCAACGATGATCTCGTGCTTCGCGATGCCCTGAGCATTCGCCGACGCACCAGCTGGTGTCGACTGAACGATCAGTGTTGCGGCCGTCATCGAGGCAAGTGCGAGCGATGTCGCCAGCCCCAGACGGTACTTTTGCTGCCGTAATTTGCTCACGTTATTCTCCTTTTACTTTCTTGCTGTTGGATTGTGGATCTTGGATTCCCCGTACTTCTTTGGTGCTGGCTGAACCGGATTCCGATTCAGCCCGTGGTACTACGCCTTTCCCGACGGCCCCCTCCCGTCAGCCTGAGACCTTGGAGGACGATCCTCTCTTTCATGTTGGACATTCGAAACCCCTATTCCTCGGAGTCACCGAGGTACGAACGCACAAGGTCCGCACGACTCACCGCCTCGCCAGTGTCGTCCTGAGAGACCGTGCGACCTCCAGAGAGCACGAAGGTCCGGTCGCAGATGTTGAGGACGCCGGCCTGCTGCTCGACGATCAACGAGGTCGTGCCCTCGTCGCGCAGCTGGCGAACGAGCGCGAACAGTTGATTGACAATGATCGGCGCAAGACCAAACGACATCTCGTCGATCATCAGGAGCTTCGGGCGACAAAGCAACGATCGAGCGAGCGCGAGCATCTGCTGCTCTCCGCCAGAGAGCGAGGAGGCGGGGAGCTTGAGTCGCTCGCGAAGAACCGGAAACAGGTCGAGCAGATGATCCTTGTCGCGCTGGATCGATTGCGCTCCGTCACGGCGAAGGCTGCGTCCGAGCATGAGGTTCTCCTCGACGCTCAATGAGGTGAGGATGCCTCGGCCCTCGACGACATGGCCAAGTCCCATCGCGGCACGCGCCTCGGGGGACTCTTTCGTCAGATTCCGCCCAAGAAACGTGATCGATCCCGACCAGAGTGGAAGGATGCCCGACAGAGCTCGCAGGGTTGTGGTCTTGCCCGCGCCGTTCGGCCCGAGAACCGCGACGATCTCGCCCTCCTCAACGTTGAGCGTGACCCCGCGGAGTACGCGCAGGCGGCCGTAGCCGGACTCGAGATTATTTACGACTAGCAAGAGTCTCATCTCCAAGGTAGGCCGCGACCACGTCGGGACGCTGGGTGACTTCATGCGGGGGACCGCTCGCGATGACACGGCCGAATTCGAGCACGATGACCTCTGGACAGAGCCGCTTCACGAGCTCGAGGTCGTGTTCGACGATCAGGATCGCAAGACCGGCATTGGCATATTCGGCGAGCGGTGCCGCGAGCGCCTCCACATCGGTCACGCTCAGGCCGGCAGCTGGCTCGTCGAGCAACAAGAGCCGCGGCTGGCGCAAGAGGGCTCTTGCAACCTCGACGATCTTCTGGCTCCCGAGCGAGAGCGAACTCACCGACTGGTACAAGAGTCCACCAAGGCCGAATCGCTCCAGCATCTCGCTCGCCTCGGCGCGCAGTCGCCTCTCTGTCCTCGGCGCGCCGATCGCACGCAGAAACGGGTGCTCGACCTTGCGTCCGTCGATGCCGAGCATTGCGTTGTCGAGCAGTGTCATGCTCCCGATGAGCTTCGGAGTCTGGAACGTCCTCGCGACTCCTGACCGCGCGACCGACAGACTCGACGTCCCCTGGATCTCGACTCCATCGAGCAGAACCGTTCCCGCCTTTGGCGCGACGTATCCGGAGATCACGTTGAAAAGGGTGGTCTTTCCGGCACCATTCGGGCCAATCAGACCGGTGAAACCAGAGTCCGCATCGAGATCGACACTCCGGAGGACATGGACGCCACCGAAGGAGACGTCAATCCCGCGTACCTCGAGCAGATGGGTACCGGTCATGCCTGCTCAGCTCCCGCGCGGGCAACATCTGGTTCGCGTGACAGCTGCTGGTCCCGACGGTTCCGGAAAAAGGCGCGCGCCGTGGGAACAATCGAGACAATCCCGCCCGGCAGGAACCGGACCACAAGCAAAAGCGTCACGCCGAATACCACGCGCTGGTAAAAGCCGAAACTCTGCAAAGCCTCTTGGATCAAGACGAAGAATGACGCGCCGATGATCGCCCCCCAGATGCGGTCGACGCCACCGATGAACACAACCACCAGGAACTCGATGATGAGGTCGAAGCTGAACGCATCCGGAGACAAGAAGGTCAGCGCCTGTCCGTAGAGTGTCCCTGCCAGAGAGCCGAGAACGGCACTGATCATGAATGCGATGACCTTCCACTGCGCGGATGAAAGGCCAAGCGAGCTCGTCGCGATATCAGCGTCGCGTACCGCCCTCAGGCAGCGGCCGATCCGGGTCCGACCGAACTGACGGACCACAAGGGCGCTCGCAACGAGGAGGAAGATCGACATGTACCAGAGGGCCGAGGCGGGATTGATGTGAAAGATCGTGACGATGCGAACCGCAGTGCCGTTTGCTCCACCGGTCACCGGCGTCGCGTCGTTGTAGACCTGATCGATGAGCTCGGCGAACGCCAGTGTGGCAATCGCGAGGTAGAACCCCTTGAGCCGCGCGGCGGGAAGGCCGACGATGAGACCCAGCAACGCACAGCCGGCGGCGATCACGAGCCCCGAGATCAACCACGGGACATGATGGGCGAACAGATAATTCGTCCCGTAGGCGCCTATGCCGAAGAATCCAGTCTGAGCGAGCACCGTCTGTCCCGACCAGCCGATCGCGACCGTCAGGCCGAGGCAGGCGACGGAAAAGATCGCGATTTCGGTCACCACGAAAAGCTGAAATCCGTTCGCGTAGTGAGGGAGGGCAACCGCAACAACGCCGAGAAGAACGAGTGCCGCAATCGACAGAGCAACGCGGTTGCGCTTCGACGTTGTGATGCTGGTCAACTTCGATTGCACCTTGAGGTCACCCGATTGCATGATCAGATCTCCCGCACGAGTGACTCACCGAAGAGTCCGCGGGGACGCAACATCAAGACGATGAAGACGATGATCAGCGCGACGGCATCGGCACCTGAGGTCGAGACATAGAAACCCGCGAGGTTTGTCATCACTCCGAGCGCAAGTCCTCCGACAAACGCTCCGACGAGCGACGTGAACCCGCCGAGCGTTGCAGCGACAAATCCGTAGAGCAGGATCGAAACCCCTGACTGGTCATTGAGCACGGTCGCCTGGGTTGCGAGCAAAAGCGCAACTGCGGAAAGGACTCCAGCGATCGCCCAGGAGATGAGAAAGACCCTGTTGGGCCGTACTCCAACGAGGCGTGGCGTCGTTCTGTCCTCCGCGAGAGCGCGCATCTGCGCTCCGACGTTCGTCCGGAAGAACCAACTCAGAACGATCACCGAAACGAGTCCGACACCGATCGCGACCAACTCCTCATACGTCACCACGGTGCCTGCAAGATGAAAATACCCGGAGAACGGTGACGCGATGGTTCGCGGTTCCGAGTCCCACATGAGTCCACTGAAACCATTGAAGGTGAAGAAGAGACCAAGGGTCATCATGACTGTCGCATTCTCGGAGTGCGCGAGGATCGGTCGAATGAAGAGTCGTTCGGCGACGACAGCGATGACCACGCCCGAGGCAAGTCCGCAGAGCACTGCCTCCGCGTAATTGAAGTGCCAGGAGTTCATCAACTCCCAGGTGATGAACGCCGGGATCAGGCCCATCTCCGCCTGCGCGAAATTCGGCACATTCGTCGCCTTCAACACGATGACGAGCGCGAGTGCCAAGAGTGCATATGTGCTCCCCGCCGCCAAACCGCTGACGATGACTTGACCCACTTGCTCCCCCAGCTCATTCATCTATTGCAATTCTCGGCGTCAATCGACATCGAGTTGTAACACATCGTCAGCTTCCCAGCGGTGTGAGCAGTGTAGTGCTGCTCAAACCGGTGGGGAGCTCGCGAGATATAGGCCGATATTTGATACGATATCGCAAGTGACAGAGTCTCTCCGCAACAGTCAGACCGATTCGGGCATTCCTGTCGCCGCCTCCTACGGGCCCGCGGACCTTCC
>DAIDIA010000003.1 GCA_027459565.1 Acidimicrobiaceae bacterium
ACACGGGTATTCAGATGATCGGCGAGCAGCTGCTCAAGCTCCAATACTCCCGCGGAGCGCAGCGGCGCCTTGACCACCGGACCGACACTCGTCGAAATTGGTTCAAGCGGTGTGGATTCATCAACGTCGTCTTCACCGAGATCATTGTCAAGCGCAGCCTCGCGCACGAGATCCTCGAGTGCGCGCACGGAGAGGTTCTCGGTTACCGCGAGCTTCGCAAGTCGCTCCTGCAAAGAGCGGTCCGGAGTCATCAGAAGCGCGCGCGCGTGCCCCGCGGTGAGAAGCCCCTCGCGCACGTAACGCAAGATCGAGGTCGGCAGCTGAAAGAGCCGCAGCGCATTCGAGATCGCCGTGCGACTCTTGCCGACCCGCTGCGCGACCCGCTCATGGGTCATCTTGAAATCGTCGATCAGCTGCTGGTATGCCGCTGCCTCGTCAAGCGGATTGAGATCCTCGCGATGGAGGTTCTCCACAAGGGCGCGTTCAAGACTCGCGAGGTCATCGATGCTCTGGACGAGTGCGGGGATGGTCTGGAGCCCTGCCCGACGCGCGGCACGGCAACGCCGCTCACCGGCGATCAGCTCGTACTCGCTCTCGCCGAGCTCGCGGAGCAGCACCGGCTGGAGCACACCGACCGCCTTGATGGAATCGACCAGGGAACTCAACGCCTCCTCATCGAACTCCTTGCGGGGCTGATACTGGTTCGGCTTGATCAGCGACAGGGGAACGTCACGCAGGACAGAGTCATTCGAGCGAACCGACTCGGAGGGGATGAGCGAGCCAAGCCCCCGGCCAAGGCCACTACGACGGGACATTGCTGACCTCCTTCGCGAGTTCACGGTAGGCAATGGCCCCTCGGGACGAGGGGTCATGAACGGTCACCGGAGCGCCGAACGATGGCGCCTCGGAGATCCGAACCGAACGGGGGATGATCGTATTGCACACGGTCGCTCCAAAGTGCGTCCGCACCTCGGCGACCACCTGGTCAGCCAGCCGGGTCCGTCCGTCATACATCGTCAAGACGATATGCGACACCTCGAGATCCGGGTTGAGATTTCCCTTGATCAGCGCAACATTCTTCAGCAGCGCCGCGAGTCCCTCGAGCGCGTAGTACTCGCACTGGATCGGAACCAGGAGCTCGGTAGCCGCGGCGAGGCCGTTCACGGTGATCAGGCCGAGCGAGGGAGGGCAGTCCATGAGGACGAACGAGAAGTCACCCTTGACCTGTTCCACTGCTCGCCGAAGACGCAGCTCCCGACTGAACGCGGGAACCAGCTCGATCTCGGCTCCCGCAAGGTCGAGTGTCGAGGGGGCGACGAAGAGGTTCTTGATGCTGGTCGGCTCGATACAGTCCTCGAGGGGAACGTCGTGGAGCAGCACGTCGTACATGGAGTTGTCGAAGTTTCGGGCATCGATGCCGACACCGGTCGTGGCGTTTCCCTGCGGGTCGAGGTCGATCAACAGGACCCGGTAGCCGAGATCGGCCAATGCCGCGCCCAGATTCACCGTTGTCGTCGTCTTGCCGACGCCACCCTTCTGGTTGGCGATTGCAATCACCCGAGGATACGGACGCCGCTTGGCCGGCTCCACGGGGGAGGCCTCATCGACCGCATCGGGCTCCTCGCGGTGAACCGGTGGGGGGCTTGGAGGTGCCTCTGCCGGGGTCGCGCGCCGCTCGCTGCCGATCTTGCGAACGCCAATCCGTTTCAACGGAAGAATCGCGTCATGAGGGAAGTACTCCTTTACGCCCACGCGCGGGGCGTCGGTGCGAATTGTTTCACGTGGAACATCAAGCAAAGTGCGTCAGCGCCCGGATTGTGACGAAGTCGTCAAGACCGCGAGAGAATCCAAGGAGGAACGGATCGCGTCCCTCGGAGATCATAGTGCGCGTCCCCGCTGCGAAGGAAAGCAAATTCTGAGAAATCTCCGGATGTTTCACGTGAAACATCCCCCGCCGCATCAGGTGAAGAGCGGCCGCTTCTGAGGAAGACCCGTCCGCCGGGGATAGGTATCTGCGCAGAGCTCGAACTGTCGCAGCACCGTAAACGCCCAGGGCTCCACCTGGACTCTCTCGACAGGAAGGCCGAACTGCCGGCATCCCTCCTCGGGCCACCGATCGCTCTTCCCGCAGCCAGGCGGGTCCGACACGACGAGAAGACCTCCGATCTTGAGGAATGGCGCGGCACACTCCGCAGTGACCGCCGGTGGTCCAAATCCACGAGCAACCACAAGATCGAACGCGTGGCGGTGACGGATCTCCCGACCCGCCTCCTCCGCCCGCTGCGCGATGACCTCGACGCGGTCGCCAAACGCAAGCGTATCCACCGCGGTCGAGAGGCTCTCGGCCCGGTTGCTCCTGCCATCGAGAAGCGCGACATGCAGCTCTGGCCAGGTGGCAGCGATCACGAGTCCGGGAATTCCACCGCCACTTCCAAGATCGAGGACGCGGGCCGAGGGACCTGCAAGGTCGGATACCACCGAGAAGAAATACCTCGCCTGACCGACATGAGACTCAAGGGACGCTTTGCCAATGACCCCATGACGTTGTGCCTCGGTCAGAATGGCGATGAGTCGGGCATCAATGTTGGTCATACCGACCCACCGTTGAACCGTTGCGGGTCAGCCGTGTGGACCATCCGCGGCTGGCGGCTCGCCCGAAGGGGGAGTCGACTACTGCGCGTCGGCCGTCGCACGGATCACAACGTACCGACGCGGATCCACACCCTCGGAGGTTGTCGCGACACCCTCGATCTCGTTGACCGTGTCATGCACGATCTTGCGGTCCGGAGCGCCCATGGGCTCAAGGGCCTGCGCGACTCCTGTGGACAGCACCTCTTGCGCAACTCGCCGGACGAACTCCGCGAGCGCGGCAGCACGCTTGGCACGAAATCCCGCGATGTCGAGAATGACACGCGCCGTCTGCTCTTCCGTCCGGTGCTGGATTACGGTCCGCGCAAGTTCCTGCAGAGCGTCGATCGTCGCACCCCTCTGACCGATCAGCAGCCCGAGATCCTCACCCTCGACCTCGACGACGATGTAGTTGTCCTCGATCCTCGCGGTCGTGGTCGCCGTAACACCGAAACGATCCACCACACCCTGGACAAAGCTGGTAACGGCCTCGGCCTGCTCTTCAACGCTCATCATTTCCTCCTCGTTCGGACCGCCACCGGGGGTCGGATTGACCCTTGGTGCTGGACGACTCTCTTCGGGACGCTTCGCCCGACGAGACGATTCTCTCTGCTCCCGATCCTGCTTTTCCACAACCGCCCTCGGCTCTTGCTCGGTCGTGGGCCTCGGCGCTGCCGGCCGATTCCGCGCTCCCTGGCGCCGCTCTCCGGATTCGCCCCTTCCAGAGGTGGAACGACGACCGCGCTGCGGGCGCTTGGGGCGAGGGGCTGCCGGGCGCACGCGAACCCGAATCCGGGCCTCGGTTCGGCCAATTCCAAAGAGGCCGGACCGGGGTTCGTCGACCACGACAACCTCGGCATCTCGCTCATCGACTCCAAGCTCGTTGAGCGCAACCTCCAACGCCTCCGGCACACTTCGACCAACGGTCTCCACCCACTCCATGACTACCTCGGCCTTCGTTCCCGTTTCCCCCGGGCTCGTGGCTGATTCTTTGCGGAGGGAGTCGGGGTGCCCTTTGGGGGAGTGTTGCGGGCATTCTTCGATGTTGTGGGAGGTGGGGTCTTTTTGACCTCTTTCGCCTCGACGACCTTGGGATCGCTCTTGTGCCGGGCCTGGAGTTTCGCGAGCGAGGCCTGGATGTGGGGATCCCGACGGTACATGACCTCTTGCTGGCCAATCCGGAAGAGACTCGAGACGATGAAATAGACATTGACCGCAGCGGGAATCGAGATGTAGATCACCGCGAAAATCAACGGGAGAAACTTCTGCATCTGCTGCATCTGCGGATTCGCGGCTGCCGCGGCAGGATTTCGGCCGTTGAGCTGCTTCATCTGGATGTACTGCAACAAGATCGCGACGAGGATCATCGCGATCAATGGAATCTTCTGTGTTCCCGAAAGCCCCGAAGTCCGCACCGAGTCCGCGAGATTCACGCCGAAGGATTTCAGCTGGCCTCCTGATGCCTGGATTGCGTGGTAGATCTTCGAACTGTGGCTGATATAGAGCGGATCAGGCACGAGGTGCGCGAGTTTGCCGGTTCCAACGAGTTGCTGGTGGATCAGTCCACGGACCGTCCCATAGAGGATGATGAAGATCGGAAACTGCATGACCATCGGAAGGCAACCGCCCGCCGGGCTGACGTTGTTTTCCTTATATACGGCCATCATCTCTTGCTGCTGACGCTGGCGCATGTCCTGTCGCTCTGCGACAGACATCCCCGGAACGACCTTGTATTTAGTCTGCAACCGCTTGAGCTCCGGGGCGAGGAGTTGCATCTTCATCATTCCACGCGTGCCGCGCAGGGTGATCGGGAAGACGACCACCATCACCGCGAGCGTGAGCATCCCAATCGCTATTGCGTAGTTGGGAACGACCTCGTAGCAGTAGGCGAGTACCTGGGCAAACAGGACGTAAAAGGGATGGCCAATCTGGCCGATCGTGGAGGCAAGGATCATTTCGTCGTCCTAATCGGGCACGGGGTCAAAGCCGTAACGGCCAAGGGGGTTGCATCGGGCAATGCGGCGCACAGCGAGCCAGCTGCCGTGAAGTGCACCATGTCGTTCAACTGCCTCGATCGCATAGTGCGAACAGGAGGGTACGAAACGACACGGTGAGATACGGTTTCCGCGAAGCATCTGGTAGGTCCTGATCGCGGCGGTGATCAGGCGAGCGATGACATTCTGGGACGCGTCAACTCCAGCCGATGTCACGGCACAGGTGCTGTCTGTCATCTCGACTCACTTGCGTTGCGCATTGCCTCGACCAATCGTCTTTCCAGCTCTGCAAAACCTAAACTGCGAACTGCCACTCCCACACTGACCAGATACGAGCCAGCAGGTAGATCCCTTGCTGCACGGGCCGCTATCACCCGCATCCGGCGGCGACAGCGATTCCGGAAAACTGCATTGCCAATCTTGCGGGACACCGAATACGCAACCGCTACGGTCCCGACTTCCTCAAGAGATGGTACGAAATGTACCCGGAACGGCCCGCTTCTTGCTCGGTACTGCGACCTCGCAAGCTCCTGGAACGCACTCCGACCCCGAACAGCCGCAACGGGACTGCTCAAGCGGAGAGACGGACCCGTCCACGCCGACGTCGCGCCTTCAACACCGCTCGGCCCGCGCGCGTCGCCATACGACTTCGAAATCCGTGCTTCTTTGCACGCTTCCTGTTATTTGGTTGGTATGTACGCTTCATGACGCCCCTTTGAAAGACCCCTGATCCTAGCTTTTTTTCCCACGCTCCGAAAACCATGATCTGACGAGAAAAATGGCGATTTTGCTCTTGCAAACCTGTGGATATCTCCCGATAGGATAGGGCACTCAATCCATTTGTTCAACTTATCCACAGACTCCACGAAGCTGTGGATAACCTAGAAAAGAGCAGGTCCGTGGCCGCAGACGCTCAACAACTCTGGACCGACTGTGCAAAGGCGATCCAATCCCAGGTCTCCGACGCCGTATGGCACACCTGGTTTGCCGACATCTCACCCATCGGCATCGTCAGTGGGGCGCTGATACTTGGTGTACCCAATACCCTGGTCGCCGATCGCCTCGACAGTCGGTTCCGGGCGCTGTTTCGCGACGCAATTGTTGATATCACCGGCTCCGAGATCCCAATTCGATTCGACGTCGCTGATGAGATCGAGATCGTCGCCGAACCCGTTGAGCCCGCTCCGACATCGCCGAATCTCGCCGAGACAAGTCTCGAAAAGGAAGTTGTTCAAGAGAGCGGTGGTCAGAGTGGCCGGTACACCTTTGATGGGTTCGTAATCGGACCCTCGAACCGTTTCGCGCACGCCGCAGCACTCTCGGTCGCCGAGGCGCCGTCACGCGCCTACAACCCATTGTTCATCATCGGTGACGCCGGACTCGGGAAGACACATCTCTTGCAGGCGATCCGGAGTTACGTGGAGGAGAACTATCCTCGCAAGCTTGTCCAATACGTCTCAACCGAGACGTTCATGAACGAATTCGTTGACGCGATTCGAAACAACACGACGATGGCATTCAAACGCCGCTATCGCGAGTGCGATGTGCTCCTCATCGACGACATCCAGTTCATCGAGGGCAAAGAGGCCCTTCAGGAGGAGTTCTTCCATACCTTCAATTCACTCCACGATGCGCAAAAACAGCTGGTCCTGACCTCAGACCGGCCTCCAGGCTCTATCGCGACGCTCGAAAGTCGACTCCGGAGTCGATTCCTCTCCGGTCTCATCGCCGACATCCAACCCCCGGAACTCGAGACGAGGATCGCGATCTTGCGCTCCAAAGCCGAACACGAACAGGTGGTAGTCGATGACGATGTCCTTGAGTTCATTGCCTCGAACATCAAGAACAACATCCGTGAACTTGAAGGTGCACTGATCCGGGTGACGGCTTACGCGAGCCTTGAAGGACGCGCTTTGAATCAGGAGTTGGCACGCGAGGTCCTCGCAGATGTCCTCGCGGGCAAACAACCGCGCAAGATCACGACACGACAGATCATTGAACTCACTGCAGAGACATTTGGATTCAGTATTGAAGAACTCTGTGGCCCGAGCCGTCGACGTCCACTCGTCATCGCGAGGCAGATCAGCATGTACGTCATCCGTGAACTCACGGACTACTCCTACCCCGCGATCGCCCGTGAATTTGGCGGAAGAGACCACACGACAGTGATCCACGCAGTGGAAAAGATCACGGCTTTGATGCGTGAACGTCGTCACATCTACGACCAGGTGACCGAGCTCATAGCGCGGGTGAGGAACGGTGAATGACACTCCCTGTGGAGATCAGTGGTCTGAGGTTGTGACTTCCCGCGTCATTTCTGTGGATGGAGATAGGCTTATCCACAAGGGTGAGAGAACTACAGCCGTGTCCTGTGCATGGGATGGGATAACACGACGGAATCTATAGTGCCACTGAGGTGGGGAAACGACAGGTCTTCCACAATCCCCAGCATTATTACTACTACCGTCTTTCTATACAACCTTTAAAGAGAAACAAGGGGATAACACGGTGAAGTTCCGTACCGAACGAGACAATCTGCTCGAAGCTTTGGTCACCACGAGTCGTGCGGCCTCTGCTCGAAGCGCAATGGGAAGTTCGCCGAGTCTCCAACTTTCCTTGCACGGGAACAGTCTCGACATCACGGGCTCCGATCCTGATCTGGTTATCGAGTCCGTGATCGAAGTAGCCGGATCTGGCGACGGTTCAATCCTCTTGCCTTCGCGTCTCATCGTTGAAATTGTGCGGTCACTTGCTCCTGGAGCCATCACGTTCGATGGGGGAGAAGATGAGATGCGCATCACCTCCGGAAAGGCTGAATTCAAGGTTCGGGTACCTGTTGGAGCGGAGATCACCAGACTCTCTCCTCTGCCAAGCGAGGGAATAACACTTCCCGCGAAACGTTTTGCCGAGGGTCTCAGGCAGGTTGTTCGCGCGGCTCTGACGGATGACTCAAGGGCTCCTCAGCTCACCGGTGTGCTTATGGCAGCGACGG
Organism: Acidimicrobiaceae bacterium; assembly: GCA_027459565.1. GTDB lineage: Bacteria > Actinomycetota > Acidimicrobiia > Acidimicrobiales > Bog-793 > CAIVND01. The sequence continues at coordinate 7,615 of DAIDIA010000003.1, forward strand.
AAACGGGGATCCGGTTGGTCGCAACGGATTCCTATCGACTTGCCTTTTGTGATCTCGAGGGAATAAGTGCACTCGCTCCGGGGGCAGAGGTATTGATTCCCGCTCGCGCGCTCGGCGAAATCGAGCGTCTCATCAGCGCTTCGAACGACGATGATCAAACGATCCTCTTCCGACACAGTGAATTTGACGCGGTCTTCGAGATCGGCAACGTCAAACTCACGACAAGGCTTCTCAAAGGTCAATTTCCTGATTATCAACGTCTTTTGCCGCCAAGTTATCCAAACCAGATCGAGATCTCCCGCGATGATCTCGCCTCCGCGGTGAAACGTGTGCGCTTGATGGTGCGCGACACCAAGGACGCGACGACGCCTGTTCGGATCTCCTTCTCGGGAGCCGGTGCGGAACTCAACGTGTTGACACCGGAGAACGGAAGTGCCGCAGAACTGGTCGACGGGAAGTACACCGGCGATGACCTCATTGTCGCTTTCAATCCCAACTATCTCCTCCAGGGGATCGAGGCAATTCGATCGGATTCGATCCTGATTGAAATCATTGACTCTTCAAAGCCAGCGACGATTCGCAGCGACGGTGACTCTGACTATCAGTATCTTCTGATGCCCGTGAGGGTCTCCTGAGCAGCATTTCCTGGCTCGAGGTCACGGACTTCCGAAGTTTCAGACAGCTTCGAATCTCTCCAGACCTCCATGGTCTTACGGTCATCACCGGAAGGAACGGCGCGGGCAAGACCTCTCTGCTTGAGGCAATTGCATACCTTGCAACACAGCAATCGTTTCGCCAATCCCCACGGGAGGCACTCGTCCGCAACGGCGCGGATCGTGCATTTGTCCGTTCTTCGGTCATCGATGACGAGCGCGAGACGCTTGTCGAGATTGAGATTGATCCCACGAGACGTGATGTCGTATTTCGCAATCGACAGCGGATCTCCCGTTCACAACAGCTCGCCGAGACTCTGCGAGTCACCGTCTTTACCCCCGATGACCTCGTATTGGTCAAAGGCGGCCCAGCAGAGAGACGTCAATATCTTGATGACCTCCTGGTGGCGACGTCGCCCAAGATGCGAGCGGTCATTCAAATGATGGAAAAGACCCTCCGTCAGCGGAATGTACTGCTCCGTCAGTCTCACGGCCGACTATCACAAGATGTCGCCAACACCCTTGATGTCTGGGACGCGCAGTTGTGTGATGCAGGAGAACGCGTGGTGATTGAACGCCAGAGACTTCTTCGAGAACTCCATCCGCGAGTGTCGGGAGCATTTCGAAACCTCACGGGTCTACCGATGTCGCTAACGCTTGAATACCAGCACTCCTACCAAGGATCTCTCGGAGAGGCACTTGAGAGGGCCCGGGAGATTGATCTCCGGCGTGGCCTGAGCACGGTTGGTCCACAGCGCGACGACTTCTTCATCACCGCGGATGCACTTGATGCTCGGACGCGGCTCAGCCAGGGCCGCCAACGCGCAATTACCCTCGCCCTGCGCCTTGGCGCCCACGAGGTTGTCTCGTGTGCCACTGGCACCTCTCCGGTGCTTTTGCTTGACGATGTCTTTTCCGAACTGGACGAACCCACCGGGGAGGCACTCTTTGCCGAACTCCCCAAAGGGCAGACCCTCTTGACGACGGCCGGCGCAATTCCCAGTGCGGCCACCGCGCACTGTACGGTCGTGCTTGATCAAGGGGTGTGGCGCGCATGAGCGACTCTCGTCAACACAACAATCCAAAGCGCCCATATCGGTCGAGGCGATCACGAGAGGCCGTCGATCAACCGCCCCATCTCCTCGGGGCATCCGTTGAATCAATGCTTCAGCTGCAGGGTCTGGGTTCCGCGGCCGTGCTCGCGAGAATCGCCAATCTCTGGCCCGCGGTCGTGGGCGAGCGTATGAACGCGCACGCGATGCCCGCAAAGATTGATGGGAAAGAACTCATCGTGAGCGTCGATCATCCCGCCTGGGCCACCGAGATCAAGATGCAGGAATCACGCATCATCTCTGCGCTTGAGAGTGAGCTGAGGAGCCCTCTGATTAATCGTCTAAAGGTGCATGTTCTACCCTCAAACGACCTAGACTGAACTCCGGTAGTTCTCCTGCAAAATCACGCATTTTTGCTGGTGAATGCCCATGAGCAAGATCAAGCCGAGGAGGCGTTCCACCCGTGTTGAAAGTCGAGAATCGATGACCGCCGAGGCATCTTACGAGGCGAAGGACATCACCGTTCTTGAGGGACTCGAACCGGTTCGCATGCGTCCCGGAATGTTCATTGGATCCACCTCCTCAAGCGGCCTCCACCATCTCGTCTGGGAGGTCGTGGACAACTCCGTCGATGAGGCAATGCAGGGATATTGCACGCGGATCGACGTCACCCTTCTCGCAGATGGTGGCTGCCGCGTCGTGGACAACGGACGTGGAATTCCGACCGATCCGCATCCCTCAGACAAGAAGAAGTCCACCGCGGAGATTGTGTTGACGGTTTTGCACGCGGGAGGAAAATTCGGTGGGTCGGGTTACAAGGTCTCGGGTGGGCTTCACGGAGTGGGAATCTCTGTTGTCAACGCGCTGTCGCGTCGTCTGGATCTCGCCATAGATCGCTCGGGCAAGCGGTTCGAGATGTCTTTCGAAAACGGCGGGAACCCGACCGGACCACTCAAGGAGACGGGGCCGGCACCGCGCGGGAGGACTGGAACGACGGTGACGTTCTGGCCGGACGGAACGATCTTCGATGAGGTTGAGTTCCGTGCACAGACCGTGACGGAGCGGCTCCAGATGATGGCGTTCCTCCAGAGGGGCTTGGAGATCCGGTTCAGAGACGAGAGACCCGGGCACGAACAGGAGATCACCTACAAGTACACCGGTGGCATCGAGGATTTCGTCAAGCACCTGAATGAATCGAAAGAGCCCCTGTTTCGTCGGGTCGCGTACTTCGAGCAGTCCGAGGAGACACAAGAGGTCGAGGTCGCGCTGCAATGGAACACGGGGTACTACGAGAGCATCTACTCCTTCGCAAATGGCATTGCCACCACTGAGGGCGGAATGCACGAGGAGGGATTTCGAAAGTCCCTCACCAATGTTGTCAACCGCTATGCCCGTGCGAAGAATGTCCTGAAAGAGTCGGATCAGAATCTTCTCGGCGAGGATATTCGAGAGGGTCTGACGGGCATTATCTCTGTTCGACTCCGAGAGCCGCAGTTCGAGGGTCAAACGAAGGCAAAACTTGGAAATGTGGCGATGCGTTCACTCGTCGAACGCACGACGAACGAGAAACTCGCGGAGTGGATCGACGAGAATCCCAAAGAGGCGAATCAGATCGTCCAAAAGGCACTTCTTGCCCAGCGCGCCCGCCTTGCCGCGAGAAATGCCCGAGATCTGACGAGGCGGAAATCTGCGCTCGATGGCGCCGGATTGCCGGGCAAACTCGTTGACTGCTCCTCGCGCGACGCAAGAGAGTCAGAGCTCTTCATCGTCGAGGGAAACTCCGCCGCAGCGTCCGCGAGAGACGCGCGCGATCCGCGTACGCAGGCGATCCTTCCGATCCGGGGCAAGATTCTCAATGTCGAGAAGGCGCGCGTGGACAAGATGCTGAAGAATCTTGAGATCCAGGCGCTCGTGATGGCGATCGGCGCGGGAATCGCGGATGACTTCGATGTCGCGAAGGCGCGATACAACAAGATCATCATCCTCGCAGACGCCGATGTCGATGGATCGCACATCCGGACACTCTTGCTGACGTTTTTTCTGCGTCAGATGCGCCCGTTGATCGATGCGGGATTCGTCTACGCCGCACAGCCCCCGTTGTACTCGACGCTTGTCGGGAACTCCAAGGTGTATCTGAAAGATGATCTGGCGCGCGCGAACTTCCTCGCCGAACATCCAAACCACAAGCAGGAGTTCCAGCGCCTCAAGGGTCTTGGTGAGATGGACTTTGCAGAGCTCCGTGACACGACGATGAGCGCGACAAAGCGCTCGCTGTTGCAGATCACGATGGAGCAGGCGAGCCTCGCGGACGATGTGTGCTCCGTTCTCATGGGTGACGACGTTGAGTTGCGGCGCAAGTTCATCCAGACCAATGCGAAAGATGTGCGATTCCTTGACATCTGAGAGCCCCAGAGGGCGTCGAATCGCCCTGAACGACCTTGCACTGCGGAATGTTCAGCACGGTGCCAATAGCAGGAGGAAGTGCCAGTAATGGTTCCACCAAGGACCACCGATTCCGAAGTTGCCGATTCTGAGTCCGGTGCGGGAATTGAGCCGATCGAGATTCAAGAGGAGATGGAGCGTTCGTTCCTTGAGTACTCCATGTCGGTCATCGTCTCAAGGGCGCTACCCGACGTACGTGACGGACTCAAACCGGTACACCGTCGCATCCTCTACGGGATGTGGGATACCGGCCTTCGTCCGGATCGCCCACACGTCAAGTGCGCCAAAGTCGTCGGCGATGTCATGGGTCGGTTCCACCCCCACGGCGATACGGCGCTCTATGACGCGCTGGCACGCATGGCGCAGGACTTCAGTCTTCGCCATCCCCTGATCGATGGCCATGGGAACTTCGGCGCACCGGGCCCGAATGCCGGGCCCGCCGCAATGCGCTACACGGAGGCTCGTCTCGCCCCGCTCGCGCTTTCGTTGCTGGAGTCGATCGATGAGGCGACGGTTGATTTCACGGCCAACTACGACGGGTCCGACGATGAACCAGTGGTCCTCCCGGCGCGTTTTCCCAATCTCTTGGTCAACGGCTCGCAGGGAATCGCCGTGGGGATGGCGACGAATATTCCACCCCACAACCTTGGTGAGATCATCGACGCGACGTTGTATCTGATCGAACATCCGGAGGCGACCTCAGACGATCTCATGGCATTTGTCAAGGGTCCCGATTTTCCAACGGGCGCGCTCATACTGGGTCGTGCGGGGATCCTCGACGCCTACAGAACCGGTCGTGGATCAGTCAAGATGCGGTCGGTGGCGGAGATCCGCGAGACAAAGAGTGGTGGAACCGAGATCGTTGTGACGGAGATCCCGTATCAGACCGCCGTCGATACGATCGCAGAACGGATCGGTGAACTCTCTGATTCGGGCGAACTGACCGGCATCAGCGCGATCCAGGACGACTCCGCTGGTGGGAAGCCGCGTCTCGTGATCACGCTCAAGCGCGACGCAAATGCCAATGTCGTGTTGAACAATCTGTACAAGCAGACTCCGTTGCAGACGAGCTTTGGTGTTCACATGCTTGCTCTCGTAGATGGAGTTCCGCGCACCATCAATCTCGTGGATGCCCTGTCTGCCTATGTGGCCCATCAAGTCGATGTTGTTACTCGCCGGACTCAGTTTCGCCTCGACAAAGCTGAGGCGCGCGCCCATATTGTCGAGGGATTGCTTCGCGCGATTGAGATGCTCGATCTGGTCATCGCCACAATTCGCGGGTCGGCGGATCGGAGCGAGGCAAGGGCAAATCTCATGGCGGAGCCGTTTTCGTTCAGTGAGGACCAGGCAAATCACATTCTCGACATGACGCTTGGGCGTCTTACGAGACTCGGCCGGAGCGAACTTGAGGAGGAGATGGCCCAGCTCAGGATCACGATCGCCGATCTCCGAGCAATCCTCTCTGATCCCGTGCGACTCCGTTCTGTGATCTCCCAGGAGATGACCGCCATTCGGGACAAGTTCGCGGAGCCTCGTCGCACGGAGATCATCCACGACCCCGGAAATCTCGATGCGGACGATCTCATCGAAGACGAGGAGCTTGTCATTACCCTGACGCGCGCCGGGTACATGAAGGCCGTTTCGGCAGATGCGTTCAGGGCTCAAGGGCGCGGCGGGCGCGGGGTACGTGGAGCGACGCTCAAAGAGGAGGACTTCGTTGTCGAGATTGTCCACACCACGGCGCTGTCGCATCTCCTGCTTTTCTCGAATCGCGGCAGGATCTACCGGTTGCGAGCTTTCGAGGTTCCCGTCAAGGAGCGCAACGCGCGCGGGACCCCCGTCGTCAATCTGATCTCCCTCGCACCGGACGAGAAGATCGAGGCGATCGTCGAGACCAAGTCTTTTGACCCCGATCGCTATCTGCTGTTTGCGACCAGAGCTGGTGTTGTGAAGAAGACACCGTTCAGTGAGTATGACAAGTCGCGTCGCGAGGGATTCATAGCAATCAGTCTGCGCGAGGGAGACGAACTGGTTCGTGTCCTTCCGACAGGCGCAGAGGACGATGTGTTCATGGTTACGCGAAATGGAACGACAATCCGGTTCAAGACCTCAGATGTGCGATCGATGGGACGCAGTGCCGCCGGGGTACGCGGTATTCGTCTTCGCGCCGGCGACGAAGTCGTCTCGTGCGACGTGGCCGTTGACAATGCCGATCTCCTGATCGTTACCGACGAGGGCTTTGGCAAGCGCACCAAACTTGAACATTTCAATGTGCAGGGTCGTGGCGGTCAGGGAGTCCGTGGGATCAGGCTCACCGCGAAACGCGGATACGTTGTCGCGGCGCTCATGGCAAACATCGACCAGGAACTGCTGATCGCCTCCTCTTCGGGAGTTGTCATCCGGATGCCCGTACGGGAGATCTCCGCCCAGGGCCGCGACGCCACAGGAGTGCGCGTGATGAGTCTCGATGAGGGACAGAGCGTGGCGGCGGTTGCCTCAGTGGCGAGCGACCTCGATAACTAGCGAGTCGCGCGACGACGCTTGCCGCCGCACTCTTCCAAGCGGCTTGGATGTCAACGCGCAGGCCGCCGACGTGGGGCCCCGTCTCCTTGATCGAAGTCGGAACTTACGTGCGGTGTTGCGTGAGAATCGCTTCGA
>DAIDIA010000004.1 GCA_027459565.1 Acidimicrobiaceae bacterium
TCGTCGTCGAGGTCGTGATGAACAATGAGACGGTGCAGTCGGTCCCACTGGCACAACTGGCACCGGGGGAGTCCCGTTACCTCGAACTCCCGGCGCTGAGAGTCGTGACGTCGACGATGACCTCGTGCGCAGCGCCGACGCTGCGCCACGACCGCTGCACCCGGATGGAGGTCACGGTGAGGAGCCTGGGATCGCCGGGGACACACCGGTCGGTTGCCCTCGCATTCTTCGTCGGCTGACCTGCCTGAGATGGGTCCCCTTCGCCGGATTGGCAGGGAGTCACTAACCTGCGTTCATGCCCTCACCGCTTGCGCATATGACAAAGATCTCCTTCCTCGGTCCGAGGGGCACCTTCAGTGAGCAGGCGCTCCGGTCCGAGAGCGATCTCAGAGCGTGCGACCTGATCGAGATGACCACCATCGCGGGTGCGATGCGCGCGGCGATGGCGGGAACGGTGGATTACGCGTTCGTACCGATCGAGAACTCGATCGAGGGATCGGTGAGCTCGACCATCGACGAGCTGATCTTTGGCGAGGAGCTGTTCATCCAGCGTGAGGTCGTGATCGACATCCACATCGATCTCATGGTCCTTCCGGGGGTCGCACTGGGTGACATCAAAGAGGTGGTCTCGCATCCGCACGCGCTCGCCCAGGTCCGTCGATTCCTCGCGGCGAACCTTCCCGATGCGATCACCAATGTCACCAACTCCACCTCGGATGCAGCGCGCCTCGTGCGAGAGACCGGACGCCGTGACCTCGCCGCTGTTGCCCCCGCGCTCACCGCCGAGATGTATTCGCTCTCGGTCCTCGAGAGGTCGATCGAGGACCAGCTTGCAAACGAGACGCGTTTCGTCCTGGTGGGATCGCATCGGATCCCCGAGCGCACTGGGAATGACCGGACCGCGATGGTGTGTTTCCAGCGTTCCGACCGACCGGGCAGCCTCCATGACATCCTCGGCGCATTCTCGACGCGCGGTGTCAACCTCACCCGCATCGAGTCTCGTCCAACGAAGATGGCACTCGGCGACTACTGCTTCGTGATCGAGGTGGAGGGTCATATCAGCGATGCCGAGGTCGCCGAGTCGCTCCAAGAGATCTATCTCGGTCTCGCGGGGATCCGTTTCCTCGGCTCCTATCCAGTCTCCCGATCGACGGCCAACGGTGTGCACCCGACCGAGGACGCGGGTCGCCCAAGCGCTCAGGAATGGATCGCCGGGCTCTTGAACCGTATCGGAGGGTGATCCTCAGCGGTCGCGCTGCCAGCGGTTATCGCGCGCTCGATGCACGCGTGATCGCGCCATGGAGATCCTCTGGTTGAATAGACGCCGGAGGGGTGGCAGAGCGGACGATTGCAACGGTCTTGAAAACCGTCGGGTGATGAGCCCCGGGGGTTCGAATCCCCCCCCCTCCGCTCCAGCCCCGATGGATCGGCCATTGCGCCAGGGTCCCGCTTGGGGCCGATCGCGCGTGTGACCGTGGGAGCGCCGGTGCCTTCGTCCATCACCGGCAGGCAATCAGGAGCAGGCGGGTTGCCTCGCACGCCGTTGCTGACATCAATTGTCACCTTCGATCTGTAAAACTTGCCAGCGATATGAAATACCGCTCAGCGCGCCCTGATCGTCGCGCGCCCGAATCCTCGTTTGCAGCGCTCCGAGAAACTGAATCCGAGGGAAGTCCTCGCCATCTGCGTCATCGGGAGGGCTCTGGTGACGAACGGCAAGAGGAGGTTCTTGAACTTGCGCGTTGGCGCTACTGGTTGCGTCGGTTCGTCGCGCTCGTCTGCATCGTTTTGGTACTGGCGACTCCGGTCTGGATCAGTCTCGGGAGCGCACTGACCGACCAGAGCCTTGGACCCTCGCTTGCGGCGCGTGCGGCCGAATGGACGAGGAACCACGGGGGATCTGGTCTCGTCCGCTGGATCGAGAATGAGTGGTACTCCCACCACGCTCCCAAGGTCGGCGGCGCGCCCCCGAAGGGAGCGATCCCGGCGCAGACAAAGATTGAGCAGATCACCGGCGGCAAGGGCATCTTGCCGACACCGAAGCCGATCACGCCCTTTGCGCTGCCCGCGATCCCCGGCGAGGGCGACTGGCACCCGATCGGGCGAACGGTGCACGGCATACCGACGATGTACGCGACGTACATGCGTCCCGATCCGATCCATACGAGTGTCGTCGATGGCGTGGTCTGGATGGACACCAAGCTCTTGAACATGCGCCTCTATTCGGGCTCCTACATTCCCGGTGGTGGTCCCTACAAGTACACCGCGCCGATCTCGCCTGCGGCCTCGAAATCACTCGTCGCGGCGTTCAACGCGGGATTCCGCGAGCAAGATGCCCAGGGTGGTTACTACACCGATGGCCACGCCGTCATCCCGCTGCGCAATGGTGCCGCCTCGTTGGTGATCTACAAGAACGGATCTGCGAATGTCGTCGACTGGGGCCGTGACGCGAAGATGGGCAAGAACGTCGAATCGGTCCGCCAGAACCTCAATCTGCTGGTCGATCACGGCAGGTCGGTAACGGGGCTCAATCCCAATGACACCACACAGTGGGGATTCACCCTCGGCAACCAGGTCTACGTCTGGCGGTCGGGGATTGGAGTCACGAAGAATGGCGCGCTTGTCTATGTTGGCGGTCCGGGACTCAACATCACGACGCTCGCGAACCTCTTGGTGCGCGCCGGCGCGGTCCGCGCGATGGAGCTCGACATCAACGCCGCGTGGGTGAACTTCTCGTACTTCAAGCCCGCGACCCCAGCGGGGACTGCCACGGGTGCGAATGGAACCAATCTCCTGCCGGGCATGGCCTATGCACCGTTGCACTATTTCGAGAGTTCGTGGTCGCGCGACTTCTTCACGGCCTCTGCGCGCTGATCGTTACGGCTCCGGCCGGGAGTCGCCGCGGAATGTTGAAAGTTGCAGCGAACTACGATGAATCCGTGGGCGCAAATGACGTGGTTCAGTCAGGAGACGCGCTGAAAATCGTACCCCCCACGCGGTCTTTTGGGGCTGCGCTGCTCAGCGCAACCCGTCCGCGCCAGTGGGTGAAGAACCTCCTGGTATTCGTGGCGCCCGCAGCGGCCGGAGCGCTCGGGCACCCGAGCTCGGTCTTGCGCGCGACCTGCGCGGGTCTCATCTTCATCCTCGCCTCCTCCGGGACATATCTCATCAACGATGCGAGCGATGTGTTCAACGATCGCACGCATCCGATCAAGCGCCTCCGCCCCGTCGCGGCCGGCGAGCTCTCCGTGCGCGCCGCATGGCTGCTCGGTATCACGTTCATCGGATCGTCGGTGGTCTTTGCCGCGCTCCTCGCTGGAGGGGATCTCGCGCTGTTGATCGCGAGCTATGTCACCCTGACTACCGTGTATTCGACGTGGCTCAAGCGCGTGCCGTTCCTCGAACTTGTCATCGTCGCCTCGGGATTCGTCCTTCGTGCCGTCGCCGGTGGAATCGCGGTCCACGTCACGATCTCCCCCTGGTTCTTGCTTGTCACCTCGACCGGTGCGCTCTTGATCGTGATCGGAAAGCGGACGGCCGAGCTGATTTTGCTCAAGGAGGAGAGCACGATGCACCGCTCGGTCATCGCCCACTACAACGAGCAGACCTTCACCGCCTTGAGAATCCTCGTGAGCCTCGTCGCCGCCATCGGCTACGGACTCTGGGCATTCAGTCAGGCGGCGCGTGTCGACGCCTCGCACGCGTCGGGCGACAACCTGTTCTTCAAGCTCTCCATCGTTCCCTTCGTTGCATGCCTCGTCGTGCTGGAGATCGCGCTGCGCAGGGGAGAGGGCGGTGAGCCAGAGGAGCTCGCACTGAAGAACCATCTCCTGCAGCTGCTCGGAGCCTTGTGCGTCGGGCTCGTCGTCGCGGGTATCTACCTGTGATCCCTGGCGACACCGACGCCTTTGTCGGCTGGGGGAACAACAACGCGACGAGAGCGGTGCATCGCCGGCCGCGCAACACGAAAGAGATCGCAGCGTTGCTCGAGGGCTCCTCGATGTGCATCGCACGGGGGCTCGGCCGAGCGTACGGCGACGCCGCCCAGTGCGCAGGTGGCACGGTGATCGACTGCACGGGGCTGTCGGAGATACTCGCGTTCGATGGCAGTTCCGGCGTGGTCCGTGTCGAGGCGGGGTGCTCGCTCGATCAGCTTTCGCGCTACAGCGTCTCACGTGGATGGTTCGTCCCGGTTACCCCCGGCACCGCATTCGTGACCATCGGTGGCGCGGTCGCTGCAGATGTCCACGGCAAGAACCACCACCGCGAGGGTTCCATCGCCGGCTACATCGAGGAGCTGTGCCTGGTGACTCCCGACGGTCCGCGGATCGTCGGACCAGACAGGGATCCCGAGCTCTTCTGGGCGACCTGTGGAGGGATGGGACTCACCGGCGTGATCACCGAGGTCGCACTCCGTCTGATGCCGATCGCCACCTCGTATCTCTCGGTTGATACCGATCGCGCGAGAGACCTCGATGCGTGCATGGAGATGCTTGCCTCGGGCGATGAGCGCTATCGCTACAGCGTCGCGTGGATCGACGCCGGTACGCGCGGACGTGCACTCGGAAGGGCAGTCATCACGCGCGGTGACCATGCGCGAGTAGAGGCACTTGCGGGCACCCAGCGAAGCATTCCGCTCACGTACAATCCCGTGCAGCGTCTCTCCGTTCCCTTCACTCCGCCGGTGTCGATGGTCAACGCACTGACCCTTCCGGTGTTCAATTCGCTCTGGTATCACCGCGCGCCAAAGCACCGCACCGATGAGATCCAGACGATGAGCGCGTTCTTCTACCCGCTCGACATGCTCAGGGACTGGAATCGGCTCTATGGGCCAAGGGGCTTCACGCAGTACCAGATGGTCGTTCCCTTTGGCCAAGAGCATGTGGTCCGCTACACGATCGAGCGGCTCCAGGAGGCCTCGTGCCCATCGACGCTCGGGGTGCTCAAGCGCTTCGGAGCCGGCGACCCCGCCCCGCTCTCGTTCCCGATGCCGGGATGGACCCTCGCACTTGACATCCCGCTCGGGTCGCCCTCGCTCGCCGTCGCGCTCGATGACTGCGACCGCCATGTTGCCGGCGCAGGCGGGCGGGTCTATCTCGCCAAGGATGGGCGCATGCGTCCCGAACTGATGCGCGAGATGTACCCACGGATCGATCAGTTCCTCGAGACCTGTCATCGGACCGATCCGGACGGTCTGTTCGTATCGGATCTCTCGCGCCGTATCGGTCTGACCCCAACAACCCCAACGCAGAGAAAAGGGATGAAACCGTGAACGATGTCACCGGTATGCCACAGACTGCGGTCGTGATTGGCGGAGGCTCCGATATCGCACTCGCCACCTTGCGGTTGCTTGCGAAGCGCCGGCTGCGCGCCGTCGTGCTTCTCGGCCGCAGCGCCGAGGCATTGAATGAGGCGGCCGAGCAGCTCCGGGGTGCCGGTGTCGAGGAGGTCACGACGGAGATCTTCGATGTCAACGATTTCTCACATGCGAGCGAGGTTGCCGAGGAGACCGTCGCTCGGCTCGGGACCGTCGATCTTGTCCTTGTCGCCGCAGGTTTCCTCGGAGATGCCAGCCTCGAGGTCATCGACCCCGAGAGCGTCGCGCACATGATCGCGACGAACTTCACCGGTCCCGCGGCGGCGATGACCGCATTCTCACAGCGGCTCCTCCGTCAGGGTTTCGGACGCATCGTCGTGCTCTCTTCGGTGGCGGGTGTACGCGTGCGCAGGTCCAACTTCGTGTACGGCTCGGCAAAGGCCGGGCTCGATGGGTTCGCACAGGGTCTCGACGATGCGCTCGTCAAGACCGGGCTCTCGGTGATGATCGTGCGTCCCGGATTCGTGCACTCGAAGATGACGCTCGGACTCAAGGCGGCGCCGATGTCAACGACGCCAGAGGCGGTCGCCGGGGCGATTGTCAAGGGACTCGAGTCCGGCGCCTCGGTCGTCTGGGCTCCCTCGTCGCTGATGTGGGTCTTCGGCATCCTCGTCCATCTCCCGCGGAGGCTCTGGCGACTCGTCCCCGGTTAGCGCGACCCACTCGCTGAGGTCTGCTCGGCGGGCATGGGTCCGCCGATCCGTGGGAAACTACGTGACCCGAGTGTCGCGCCCCCCGACATCTCTGAAGGGAGTTGAGATGACCAAGCACGCGGACCTGCTAGCTCGACATCGAGCCGTACTGCCGAACTGGATCTCCCTCTATTACGACGAGCCGATCGCGCTCGTGGACGGCCAGGGGAGACACGTCATCGATGCCGAGGGGAACCGGTATCTCGATTTCTTTGGTGGAATACTCACCACGAGCATCGGGTACAACCTTCCCGAGATCATCGAGGTCGCGACGCGCCAGATGGCAAAGATGGTCCACACCTCGACGCTGTATCTGATCGAGCCCCAGATCGAACTTGCGGAGCGGATCGCGGGGCTCTCGGGCATCAGGGACGCGAAGGTCTTCTTCGCGAACTCGGGAACCGAGGCGAACGAGGCGGCGCTCCTCTTCGCATGCATCCTGAGACAGTCGAACCAGGTCCTCGCGCTGCGCAACAGCTACCACGGCAGATCGTTCACGGCGATGGGAGTCACCGGAACGAGAAGCTGGTCGGCGTCGGGACTCAACCCGCTGGACGTCAGTTACGTCCAGGGAGGGTACCGTTACCGGTCGCCCTTCTCCCATCTCGATGATGCCGGGTTCATCCGGGCCGTCGCCGATGACCTGCAAGATGTCCTCGAGACGACGACGACAGGCGATGTCGCGGCTTTGATCATCGAGCCGGTCCAGGGCGTCGGAGGCTTCGTCGTCCCTCCCGACGGGATGTTCCGCGCGATGCAGGAGATCACCGCGCCACTCGGAATCGCCCTCATCTCCGATGAGGTCCAGACGGGCTGGGGAAGGACAGGGCTTCCCTATTGGGGGATCGCCCATCACGGCGTCGTCCCTGATGTGATGACGTTCGCGAAGGGTCTCGCCAACGGCCTGCCCATCGGGGGAGTTGTTGCCAGAAAGGACCTCGTCGACTCGATCACGGTCAATTCGATCTCAACCTTCGGCGGGAATCCCCTCGTGACTGCGGTCGCGCTCGCGACACTCGATTACATCGAGAGCCACAACCTCGCCCTCAACGCGGAGCGTCGCGGCAAGGAGCTGCTCGATGGCCTCTTGGTCATGGAGCGCGAGCACGAGGAGGTGGGCGAGGTGCGTGGCAAGGGCCTCATGGTCGCCGTTGAGTTCGTGGAGCCTGGAGGGACGACCCCCTCTCCCGAGCTCGCCGCGCGCGTACTCGACGCCTGTCGCGAGCGGGGACTCTTGATCGGCAAGGGTGGGCGGTATGGCAACTGCCTGCGCATCGCCCCGCCGATGTCGGTCACAAAGGAGGAGGTCGAAGGCGCGGTCGGGATCTTGAGAGAGGCGACCGCGGCGGCGATCGGACGCGCGCTCAGCGTCCGTTGATCACCCGATTGCTAGAACCAGTGGAAGAACGGATGTCCGCTGCGCCAGTAGACGAGAAAGACCTTGCCGACGATCAGTGATTTCGGCACGGTGCCCCAGGCGCGCGAGTCAAGCGAGTTCCCGCGGCAGTCGCCCATCACGAAATAGGAGTTCGCGGCGATCTTGGTGCGCTTGATGTCGAGTGCCGCCTGGCTGCAGTACTCCGAAGCAGGCTGCGCATTGAAGTTCGGAAGCCAGGATTCGCGCAACACGTGGCCGTTGATGAGGACCTGGTCTCCGCGTGAGCTGATGGTCTCGCCGGGAAGTCCGATGACCCGCTTGACGAGATCGGCCGGGTGCGTCGGATCGGAGTCTCTTGGCACTCGCCCAAAGACGATGATGTCACCCCGGTTGATGTTGTCGATCACGAAGGGAAGATGGTCGACGAGGATGCGGTCTCCGATCTGGAGTGTCGGAATCATGGAGCCCGACGGGATGAAGAAGGTGCGCGCAACATAGGCGCGCACGCCCACGGCAAGTATCCCCGCCACCAGGATGACCCGCGCCCACTCGAACAGACGTCGCGTCATCTTCGCGTGGGTGCGCGACCGGATCCCGGGATCCTGCTCGTGTGGATCGGGGTCAGACCCCTCGCTGGCACCGTCGGTGGAAAGACTCATGAATTGATGCGTGACCTGTCTCTTTGATGACGCGGGATTGGGCGCCTGATCTCAGTCTGTCAG
>DAIDIA010000005.1 GCA_027459565.1 Acidimicrobiaceae bacterium
GTCGCCGTCCACCCTCGCGCATGCCTTCAACGCCCCTCTCCCAACCCGGGATCACATGACCCGCGCCAAGGGGAAAGCTGAAGGTCTCATCGCGATCCCAGGAGGCGTCGAACTGGTTTCCGTTCGACCAAGAGACACCGACGTAGTGCACCTCAACGGTATGCCCCGGAGTTGCCTCGGCTCCCGCTCCAACGACCTCGTCTTCGATCGTCAGTTCAGCCGGTGCGGCAGCGTCCGGGATGGTGACCGTCGGTTTCATGTCGTTGGGCATTGACCGACTCTAGGCGACGGGACCCACCCCTCGCGCCCGGACAGCGAGACAGGGGAGGGGAATACAGCTCTACCGGTAGGATGTCCGGAGTCGTGGCCACCCTTGTCGATCTCCAGCAGGTGAGTGTCCGACTCTCCGAACGCGTCCTCTTCGAGAGCTGTTCGCTGACGGTCTCCGATCGCGACCGCATCGGCGTCGTGGGGATCAATGGAACCGGAAAGTCAACGCTGTTGCGCACCATTGCGGGAGAGGCCGGTCCCGACTCGGGATCGGTGCTTCGCGCGAAGAATCTGCGAGTCGGCTACCTCGAACAGGAGCCCGAACTCGCACCGGGAACAGTGCTCAATGCTGTCGGCGAGGGCTGGGAGTCAAAGGCAGTCCTCGAGCGCGTCGGCCTCGGTGCCTATGGCGACAGAGATGTCGAAGAGCTCTCGGGCGGCCAGGCAAAACGCGTTGCGCTCGCCCGTGTTCTCGCCCAACCGTCCGATCTGCTGATCCTCGATGAACCGACAAACCATCTCGATCTCGCTGCGGTCGACTGGCTCGAACGGCGACTCGCGGGGTTTCGCGGAGGACTGGTACTTGTCTCGCACGACCGACACCTCCTCGATCGCGTCACGACGAAGATGGTCGAGCTCGACCGGGGCAGTGTCTTTGTCCATACCGGCGGATACAGCGCGTACCTCGAGGCGAAGGTGCGTCGCGACGAGATCGCGGCCAACGCCGAGTCGTCGCGGGCGAACCTCGCTCGCCGGGAACTTGCCTGGCTGCGGCGTGGTGCGCCCGCAAGAACGCGCAAGCCGAAAGCCCACATCGATGCCGCCCGCGAGTTGATCGAGCGCGCAAAGCCGGCATCCGCCAGAGCGGGAGAGCTTGAATTGAGCTTCGGCACGCCACGTCTCGGTGAGCAGGTGATCACGGCCGAGCGCGTCGGATATCGATTCGATGGTGCCGAACGCGAGACGCTGCACTCGGTCTCGATCGACCTCGATCCGCGCGAGCGGCTCGGCATTGTCGGTCCCAACGGCAGCGGCAAGACGACCCTCCTCGACCTCCTCGCGCGAAGGAGGCAGCCGAGCACGGGAACGATCAAGGTCGGTTCGACCGTCGTGATCGGCTATTACGACCAACACGGTGTCGAACTTGACCCCAGTGCACGGGTCCGTGATCTCGTCGCCGGGGATCGTCGCGCGCCGGGGTCTCCGGAGGACAACCTCTTGATGGAGCGATTTTGGTTCACCAAGGATCTTCCGTTCGCCCGAGTCGCGACGCTCTCGGGAGGCGAGCGCAAGCGTCTCCAGCTTCTTCTCGTCCTCGCGCAGCGACCAAATGTCGTCTTCCTCGACGAGCCCACGAACGACCTCGATCTCGATACGTTGCGCGTGATCGAGGATTTCTTCGACGGCTGGCCCGGCGCGCTTGTCGTGGTGAGTCACGACCGAACCTTTCTCGATCGAAGCGTCGATCGACTGCTCGTTGTCGATCCCGATGGTTCGGTGCGGCCCGTCGCGGGGGGCGTCAGTGCCTACGTCGATGAGCTGACGCGGACGACCGTGCAGCCGCGGAGGGAGAGCACCTCGAGAGCGGCCGCCGCGAGGCGAGATGCATCGGAGGTCGGAGCACCTCCGGATCCCAAGCGGCCAAGATCGATGAGCACGCTGGGACGGTTGATGCACGAAGCCGAGAAGACGATCGCCCGTCTTGCGCGCGAGCGCGACGACCTCTTGGTGACGATGAGCGAGACGACGGACTATCTCGCGCTCGCACGACTCGGCGCGCGTTTTGACGAGGTGCAGGACCTGCTCGTCGAAGCGGAACACCACTGGCTCGAACTCGGCATCGAGGCAGAGTCGGATCGCTGACGCCTCCTCCATCTTCGCCTGCGGTTTCTCGGGGTCCATCGACAAACGCGCGGAGATGGGGCATACTCGAACCCATGTCAGGACTGCGATGCATGTTGATGAGAGGCGGCACCTCAAAGGGTGCGTACTTCCTTGAAGAGGATCTTCCCGAGGACCCCGACGAGCGCGACCAGCTGATTCTCAAGATCATGGGGGCGCCAGACGCGCGCCAGATCGATGGAATCGGAGGGGCGCATCCGTTGACCTCGAAGGTCGCGGTGATCTCGAAGTCGCCAGATGATTCGGCTGATATCAATTACCTGTTCCTCCAGACGGGGATCGACCAGGGTTTTGTCACCGACCAGCAGAACTGCGGCAACATCCTGGCCGGCGTCGGTCCATTCGCGATCGAGCGCGGACTGTTCCACGCGACCGGCGACCGCGCCGAGGTGCGGATCCGGATGATCAACACCGACTCGATCGCGACAGCGGTCTTCCCGATCAAAGACGGTGAACCGGTCTACGCGGGCGATGCGGAGATCGCGGGCGTTCCCGGGCACGCGGCCTCGATCCGGATCGACTTTGAAGAGACTCAGGGTGCAAGTTGCGGTGCACTGTTGCCGACCGGCAAGACCGTCGAGAAGATCTGCGGGGTCACGGTCACGTGCATCGACAATGGGATGCCGGTCGTCATCATGCGCGCCGACGAC
>DAIDIA010000006.1 GCA_027459565.1 Acidimicrobiaceae bacterium
GCGAGTACGACGAATCAAACACCTTCCCGCGCCAGATCTCTCCAAGGTAGTTGACGACCACAAGGTCCTTCGCGTGGACGACCGGTCCGTCACCCTTGTGAAGAACGCGAACCACGAGGTCGTTCGGTGCGGCGACCTTGGGAAAGACGATGCGCGGGGCCTGATCAAATGGTCCTGAAACGGTGGGGATCTGTACCGTTGTTGCGAAGGTGGCAGTCGCCATCGCACCGGCGAGCCCGGCTGCAATCAAGAGGGAGCTGAAAAGGGAGATGATACGACGCACGGTGACCTCATGGTTGATCGAAGATGTTCTCGCGACAGACTATCGACCGCGAAGCTGTCATTTAGCTGAGAACTTTCCGTGAGTTCATGGCTCCGGATCAAATTGATTCGCCCGCGAGTCTTCGCCGTCAACGCAGCGAGACCGATCACGCGGGGTGGTGTTGGTGCGTGCGTTAGTTCGCCGCGAAGAATTTTCCTTCGGCGGGAACTCCGGGAACGTGATTGTTCTCTTTCGTCCTCGATGGAAGAGGCGCCCCCGTCGGTCCAACGCGGTCTGAATCGCCAACGAACGACCCGACCCGGTACATCACAAGATTCTCCGTCCCACTGCTCTGGAAGCGGTAGTAGGAACCCTTGGGCAGCAATATGCCAGACATCGGCGAAACGACCTGGATCTCGTCGGCGTTTCGCCCAAGATGGAACGTCGCCTCACCCTGCAACACAAAGAAGACGTGGTCCTCGTTGAGGTGAGTGTGCGTGGCGTTTTCTCCACCTTCCGCGTAAACCTTGACGCGTGCGGTCATGTCGTCAGACTTTGCCACTACCGAATCGGTTCGGCCCTTTGTGAGGAGCGGTGTTCCCACAAGCGAGAACACCTGCGCCTTCGGATCGGTCAATGAGAGTTCTGCTGCAGTTGTTACCTGTTCAACGCTCATGTGCAACCTCGCTTTCTGTCGGCCATTTTACCTGTTTATGGTGGATATTCCTAGATTCGATGTATTGGCGGCGCGAGCTCAAGATTGTAGAGCTCTGCAGCCGTTTTATGGAGCAGCCTCTCCCGCGTTGTCACATTGAAATGCGCGAGGTCGCGGGAAATGACCTCGCGAGAGTTCGGCCAACTGGTGTTGCCGTGAGGAAAATCGTTCGACCACATGCAGTTGTCCACCCCCCAGCCCGAGGCAATCATTGTCGTGCCCACCTTGTCATTGATGAACGAAGCAAAGATCTGCCGATTGAAATATTCGCTCGGCTTGTATTGAATCGGTATCGGGTTGACATCGTGGAAGCGATTCGCGTAGTAGTCCCACTGCTGCAAGAGCCAGGGGAGCCAACCAATTTCAAACTCAACGAGCACGAGCTTCATCTTTGGATGCCGGTCAAGCACGCCGTAGAATATGAAATCGAAAAGAATGCGAATAGCATCGTGGAGCTTGAGTTCAACGCTTCCGCGGTAATGTTCGACACCTTTTGGCCGAGCCATCTTGGTGTAGCTGAACCCGGTCAGGATGTGAAGATTGATCGGCATCTCCATCTCCGCAGCCGCCGCCCAAAATGGCTCGTAGTGATCTGACGTGTATTCGATTCCCGAAGGGGGGATGTGCCACGTCTGCGCACCCTTGAGGCCCATCGCCTTGCAGCGCCCCAGTTCAGCAATTGCATGATCGATGTTGTAAGTCGAGATGCAGGGAATTCCCACGAGCCTGCCTGGAGTCGCCTCACTGTATTCGGCGATCCAGTCGTTGTAGACCCGGAAACACGCCTCCTGAAGTGCCGGGTCTTCAATCCCGTACTGCAAGAGGGCATAGGTGGGGAAGAGGACTTCCATCGAGACGCCGTCGCGTTTCATGGCCGCTAGCCGATCACGCGGATCGGTTGCCCCCGGCTTGTCCTCGCGACGAATCGGAAGTTGTGGCGCCCGGTCCCGGAGCTTTGCTGGCAGTCGTGACGACCAGAGATCCGTCGGTTCGAGGACGTGCGAATCAGACGAGATGAGGTAGTCAGGCTCGATTTCTACGGGATCAGAGGCTGCCATTCACTACCTTTCGAACGCCGCGGTGAAGAAACGCAACAACTCACCTGCCGGGGGGTCGATGCCCCGCCCGGTAAATACTTCGTTACCCTAAGAAACCTACTGGAGACGTCGCAAGACGGTCAAGCGGCGGGTAGTTTCGCTAGCCGGAGACGGTGAGACTTGATTCGATTGGGAACTCTGACCCTGCTCCGGGTCCGTTGAGACCGTTGGATGGGAAAATTACTGCATATGACACAACTCGTCCTCTGGGACATCGATGGAACCTTGGTGCATGCGGGAAACGTCGCGGGAGAGATTTTCAATCAAACCATCGAGCGCGTCACGGGCTCGAGGCCGACGGTGCAGGTTCGCATGAGCGGCAAAACCGATCCTCAGATCACCCGGGAATATCTGGAGTTGATGAAGATCAAAGATATCGAGTCCGCGCTGGAGGAGATATTGCAGACGCTTCCGGTTGATCTCGAGCGACAGCAGCATTTGATTCGCGAACAGGGTTGGGTGCTACCCGGTATCCACAGTGCGCTTGATGGAGTCGAGGCACTTGAGGGCGTGGAACAGACGCTCCTTACCGGAAACCTTGAAAAGAATGCACGGATAAAGCTGAAAGCATTCGATCTCGATCATCGATTCGATTTTGCGGTTGGTGCCTACGGAAGCGATCATCACGACCGAAGGGAACTGGTTCCTGTCGCGCTCGAGCGATATCGACGTCTTCGAGCAAGGGTAATCCCACCGCATGAGGTGCTTGTTATCGGCGACTCACCCAACGATCTCGCCTGCGCTCGTGCTGGAGGTGCGCGGTGTCTGCTGGTCGCGACGGGACGGACGACCTTCGACGAGTTGCGTGAGCTCCAGCCGGACTTTGTCATGGCCAATCTGGAGGACACGTCCGCATTCCTCGAGACTTTGCTGTAGCTCCACCGCGAATTCCTTGCCGAGTAGCTCGCCTGCCAGAGTTTGGAGAGTCACGGACGAGGATGTACCCAAGAGAGCGAAATTTCCAGGCAAATTTACGCACGTGGGCCAAGCTCCAAGGCAAGATTTGATCTATCGAGGTCAAGGGAGACAACAAGGCACCGGATAATCGAAGTCATCGACCTGGGAGGAGAGATGTCGTTCGTGATGGTTGCAAAGGAGGAGGCCACGTTGCACCGTGCTGTGGACTCCAGCGACGCCGAACCAAACGCGCTCGATTACTTTGGTGGTTCATCAGGTCGGGAGCCTGGACCTGAGGCATTCTTGCTTGACCAGTGGCAGGGGCTTCCAGGCGCTCACTTCTATCCGGTCGACCAGTTCCAACTTATGCTCGGCGCATCTGGTCCGGGTCATGATCGTCACGACGTTGCACCGCGCCTACTTCATTACGTTGACGCCTTTACCTCGCACCTTCTCCTTCCCGGTGACAGCCCTCCGCTCTGGCTCTATACCCTCCGAGCAGAGGCGGCTCCTCCTGTCTCGCTGTTTCCAACCGATACCAATGACACGAGTCTTCTCGGAGGGCGCAATATCGTGGTCGATGTCGTCGAGGTGAGGTCAATACACATCTACGGCATCCGTGGAGTCCATACCAGCACGCTCATTCCGGAGGAGGAGGACGGCCTGCGTGCGGAGCGTGTCGTCGCGGATTCCGGCGCCGAAATCGGACTGCCAAGTACCTTTGGCACGAGTGGCCAGTTCGTCTTTGTCAGTCGGGGTTCGATCCTGCACGAAAAGCGGGAGTTCGAGTTTGCATCTCTCGGCTGGATGAGTCCTGGTGAGTCGGGCCGAGAGATCTCCGCAGGTCGCGATGGCGCTGAATGTCTTGTCCTGCGTTTTCCCTATCCACCGAACCGATCTGTCCGTCTCGCCTCTTGATCAGATCGGACGCAACCCCGAACTCCGAGAGTTGCCTTCCCACGGGATTCTCTGCGTCTTTCCATCTTCGGCCGCGCACGCGATGGAGAGAAAATTGACAGATCTGCCCCTGCTCTCTAGGTTGCGTACGGACGATTTTGTGGCCGGAATCGCGTACCGTTGCCGGTCTTCGGATCGCATGAGCCTTCGTTTGTGTTTCTGGTTTGAGCAAGTCGTGACTGGGGGATGAGTTGGACGAAAACCCAATGGAATCTCGGACTATCGCATCCCGGCCGACGCGTCCGCATCCGGTCATTACGCCCGAGACCGCTCCATTCTGGCGATCGGTCCATGAGCACCGGCTGTCGCTTCCAAGGTGCAGCGTCTGTTCGGGGTACTTCTTTCCGCCATCGCCATTTTGTCCACGGTGCTGGAGTGGTTCGGTCCTCTGGAGTCCCGTCAGCGGCACCGGAATCATTCACTCGTTTGTTATCTTCCGAAGGCTCTACGACCCTTCGTTTTCCGACCTCCTGCCCTACAGCGTCGCGCTCGTCGAACTTGACGAGGGCCCCCGACTGCTGAGTCGAATCACCGGCCCAATTGAGGCTTGTGTCGGAGCACGGGTCGAGGTTGTCTACGAGGAGCTTGACGACGAGACGACGCTTCCGCTCTTTCGGGTTACCGGGAGTGCCTCATGACCCAAGAGATCTCCCCGGAACCTTCTCGCGCGAAGAGTCAGAAGGCGATGAGCGGCATTCGAGTCGTCGAGGTTGGGCGGTTCGTCACCGGGCCCGAAGCGGGCGTGCTTCTCGCGGATCTCGGTGCCGACGTCATCAAGGTGGAATCCGTCGACACCGGTGATCCGTTTCGCCAATGGGGCGCCGGGGGCTACGCGCCAAACTTCTGCTCGCTGAACCGCAACAAACGCAGCTTGGCACTGAACTTCGCGAAGCCCGAGGGTCTCGAGGTGCTGCTCCGCCTTCTGCAATCTGCCGACGTCGTGATCGAGAACTTCCGCCCGGGCCAGACAGATCGCTGGGGTTGGGGCTACGAGACGGTACGAGGTCTCAATCCCCGGATCGTCTACTGCTCAATCTCCGGATTTGGGCAGACCGGACCGTATCGTGATCGGCCGGGTTACGACACGATTGGTCAGGCGATGTCGGGGCTCTTGAGTGTGCTGACCGAACTCGACGATCCAGAGCCAATGGGCATCTCGCTCTCCGATCATCTGACGGGGATCTATGCCGCCTATGGAATCATGGGTGCGCTCTTCGCACGAGAGCGCACAGGATTCGGGCAGAGGGTCGACACGTCTCTCTTGCAGTCAACCGTTGCATTTATGAGCGAGAACATTGCGACCTACTACTCGACGGGTGACATCCCCACGCAAAAGCGCAGGGCACGGGGCGCCGGAGTCTGGGCATTTGTCGCCGGTGATGATCTTCCTTTCGTCATCCATCTCTCCTCGCCTCCCAAGTTTTGGGAGAGCCTTGCATCGACGGTGGGTCATCCCGAATGGGTAAGCGACCCCCGCTTTCTCGGGCGCGCGGATCGCCGAAAGAATTATGACGTCCTGAAGGATCTGCTGAGCGCCCGATTCAAGGACGGATCTCGTGCTCACTGGCTTGAGAGGCTGGTGGCGGCAGACGTGCCATGCGCCCCGATCAACACGCTTGAAGAGGTCTTTGAAGATCCACAGATCATGACGTTGCAGATGCATCGAACGGTGACCCACCCTGTCAAGGGTGAGGTGCACCTCGCCTCGCCCGGGGTGAATCTCTCCGAGACGCCGCTTGAATGGGAGCTCGCGCCCCCCATGTTGGGCGAGCACACCAACGAGGTTCTGGCAGACCTCGGATACGACCGTGATGAGATTGCCGCTCTCTATGCGAAGTCAATCGTCAACGACTCGACCTCTGGAGCCATGGAGCAATGAGTCTTCGTGACCGGTACGCGATTGCGGGAGTAGGGACCTCGCGACTTGGCAAGGTTCCCGAGGTAAGCGCGATCGGCTTGATTACGGAGGCGATGC
>DAIDIA010000007.1 GCA_027459565.1 Acidimicrobiaceae bacterium
CATTGGCAAGCTCCATAGCGATTGCCTCCTTGCGGCCGATCATGTCAGCGACCTGGAGTGTCGAGGCTTGAATGATGCTCGCGTGATTTCCAGTCCATCGTCTGATTGCATTCGAGAAATCGTCGATGTCGTAGGTCCATGATGGGTCGTCGCGCGCCACGCCGTCTGGCCGGATTACCAGAACATCTATGTCTGACTCGGCTCCGCCATCGCCTCGGGCAGCTGAACCGAAAACTGCTGCTGCCACTGGACGTATAGCCCAGTGCTGCAGATGGGTTCTCATCCTCTCGAATAACCGTCCGCGCAGGTCCGAAAGTAAAATGACCGCGTCAGCTGCCACATGATCCCTGTTGAGCGTATAGAGCCGGGCGGGTCCGGCGTCGACGGCGTCGAGTAGACCGTGACTGCTCATGCGGTTCAAGACCTCCTGGACACCCCTTTGACTGTGTCCACAGAGCCGCTGCACCGCTCGGCCCGTGAGGGGGCGTGATATGCCGGCGAGGACGACGAGCACCGCGAGATCGATTGACGGTGATACAGCCTTCACGGGGTTTGAAAGATCCATGCTACTCCCATCTTTGGACTCTGACTACTTTATCACTCATATGAGCGATATTTAACTCATATGACTACAATAACATTCATCTCGAGGTGAGCTGGCGACCACCCTCGCGCAAGACGACCCGAGGAGGTCACACGCATTGATCTGCAGGTCTAGGCTCTCGTACCCTCGAAGACCTGTGCTTGTTCAACTCTGATCCAGCTCTTATTCGGATCGGACGACTGGTGTCTTTTGCAATGTGCAGGCGAAAAGCGCGGGTACGGAAACTCGTCACCCGCGTTCACGCACTTCAAGTCCATTGTTTTCCACTTTGGATTACGCCAACCTCTCCGGAAGGTGAAACCCCCCTGGACGCCGATGCACGCAGTTCGGTGGTAGAGCGGAACACCCGAGACGGGCTCAGGGTCTGATGTGGGATCAGTGGAGGCACCCCGGCTGCGTGAGGGCGATGCATTGGCTGTCATTAACTTACTGATATCATGTTAAAGGTAATTTAATAACGGATGGAGCCGGGATGTCTGAGGCAGGTCCAATGGGTACCGAGGTACCCGTGATGTGGCGTGGCCGATGGGTGCATGCCTTTGTCCCGACGCTGCTCAGCGAGCGCGACCTTGCGCTTTCGACCGCAACGGTCGCGCGCACGGTGACCGCGCGCGCGGAGATTGTCCGTGCGGCGGAGGGGCTGGAGTCCGATGATGAACCGCTCGTGCGACTCTCGTTGCGAGCAGAGGGCATCGCATCGTCTTACATCGAAGGTGTCCGGTCTCCAGTTGTCGACGTCGTCCTCGCCGAGGAAAACCTGATGCTTGGCGATCGTGCCGCGGCGTGGACCGCTGCGAATCTCGTTGCGATCACACAGGCAGTTGCCGCTTCGAGATCGACGGCGCTCACGATCGAGATCCTCTGTGACTGGCACCGCACACTCATGACCGGGAGTCCTACTCCTGAGAGGTACGTGGGAGTATTGCGTGACGAGCTGGGTTGGATTGGCGGCACAGATCCGACCGACGCCCATCTCGTCACTCCACCGCCTGGCGAACTGCACCGTCTTCTCGAGGATCTCATCGATTATGTGAATTGCGACGACGGTGATGAGATCGCCCAGGCCGGGATCTCGCATGCACAGTTTGAGATCATCCACCCATTTGCCGATGGCAACGGCAGGATCGGTCGCGTGCTCGTTGCGTGGATCCTCGCCAGGCGCCTGTCGCTCGCGGTGTCGCCCCCCGTCAGTGTTGCCATTGCAAGCGACGTCGGCGGATATCTCTCCGGACTTGCAATGTTCCGCCTTGGCCAGCATGAGCAATGGGTGCGATGGTTCGCCGGTGTGGTCGAGAGCGGCGGCCGTGGGCAGCGCGCGCTGATCTCCAAGGTGGAGGAACTGAAGGTTTCCTGGAACGCGCGCATGCACGTCGAGCACAGACGCGCGCTGCGTAGCGATGCAGCGGCGTGGCGGGTGCTTGAACTGTTACCGCGTCACCTCGTGTTAACGACGCAAATTGTTCGCAATGAGCTCAGATTGTCGAACAAGGCGGCGAATGACGCGCTCCGTCAGTGTGCAGAGCGCGGAGTACTCCTTGCATACGGAACGGTGATTCGAGGACGCAGCCGACCATCGAAGCTCTATGTAAGCAGGGAACTCCTCGCACTCGTCGGATCAAATCCACTGCGCGCGTTCACCGATGAGGCTCGGTAGCTGGCGTTCTACCAACACTCGAACCGCGGTCCGTTGTGACCCAGATATCGGTGCATTCCCCTCGCTTGCCGGTGACTTTTCGTCGGTCGCGAAGGAGCGCCTGAGGGACGGAGGAGCTGCGGAGGGTCCATGGGCGCGAGAGCGCGCAGGTGACGGCGGGGGGTCGCGCCAATCGGGACTGGTGCCGGTCGGTTTCCCATCCGCAAGGTGGACTGGTCCATTCTTAAGACAGCATATTATGGACCCACAGCGCAATAAACTGTAGTCTTAATTCATGGCAGGAGACCTCACCGATGCGCAGATAATCGAGTGTTTTCACCTCGTGTTTTTGCAGGTCTTCCTCTCGGGCGGACAACGCAGGGAGCGATGTGTCCTGAAAGGTGGCGCAAATCTTCGCTACTTCTTTGACAGCGTGCGGTATTCAAATGACATCGATCTTGATTTCACCGGCGCTGGCAGCTGGGGGCTCGAACAGGCTGTGGACCGGGTCTTGAGCGGCGCGCCGCTTGCCAGACTGCTGCGTTCGACCGGATTGACGATTGAACCCAGCTCGATCAGCAAGCCAAAACAGACCGATACCACGAGGAGGTGGCGACTGGGGCTCGTCCGATCCCGCTCGGCGATCGGACATCTGGTGCGAACGAAGATCGAATTTTCACATCGCGGCGAACGCTCCGATGATTGCGTTCTCGAGGCTGTCCCAAATGCTGTAGTCAGCGCCTATGGAATCTCTGCTCCGCTCGTCATGCACTATCGACTCGCACCGGCAATTGAACAGAAGACCGCGGCGCTCGCGCAGAGAAGTGAGACGAAGGCGCGGGACGTGTTTGATCTCGACCTCTTGTTTCGCCGAGGACTCCAAGCGCAATGGACGACATCGGTGAATTTCCGATTGACCGCGCAGGCGATCGAACGCGCACTCACACTCCGTGACGCGGATTTTGATACCCAGGTCCGGCCGTTTCTTGAACCAGAGATTGCAGCGATCTACGAAGACAATGGGTCATGGTCACGGCTGCGCGACTCGGTCGTGCAGCATCTTGTTGCGTTGCAAAGCTCTCAGGACCAACGACAATGAGATCTCCCGAGGCGTACGCGCGCTTGCAGTCGCTCTACCGGCCAGTGCTGACCAGCGAGGAGATAGCGTCCTCTTGGGGCACCTCATCGTCTGCGACGAATCATCTGCTGCGGGGTCTAGAAGCCGACGGACTGGTGAGGCGGCTCCGGCGCGGTGTCTGGGGGGTTCCAAGGGAATGGGGCGCGCCGATCGACCCGCTCGATGCACTTCTGGTACTTACTCGACCGTATCCGAGCTATGGATCCCTGTGGACGGCGCTGGCGACTCATGGCGTGATCGAACAGGTTCCGCGATTGTTTTACGCGGTGTCACTTGAACGGGCGCACCGGATCACCACCTCGATCGGAGAGTTTCAGATCAGCGCCATTCACCCGGATCTCTTTGGTGGCATGACGGGAGCGAGCGGATCTCGGGCCGGGATGGCGACGCCTGAGAAGGCACTATTTGACACCGTTTACGTGTACACCGTGCACCAACTCACACACATCTCACTTCCCGAGGTGACCCTCACCGAGGATTTCGACGCGCAAATAGTGTGGGGATGGGTCAGCCGCATTGCATCGGCCAGGCTTCGCACGATCGTGACGGGAAGGTTGAAGCAGATTCTCGCCTCGGCGCAACTGTGGGACGGCTCTTAGGCCGTGCAGTTATGCGTTGGTCTGGGCGGTGAAGGTGCGACGAAGGGGCTTGGTCACCTTGCCGGCGCGGATGCACGAGGTGCAGACGTTGAGTCGCTTAGTTGAACCGTTGACGACCGCGCGCACGCGCTGGATGTTGGGGTTCCAGCGCCTCTTGGTACGACGGTGCGAGTGCGACACGTTCATACCAAAACT
>DAIDIA010000008.1 GCA_027459565.1 Acidimicrobiaceae bacterium
CGCTTTCGGCCTAGAACTATGCGGTGCAACGACGAGCTCTAATCACGGGAATCACCGGCCAGGACGGCTCCTACCTCGCGGAGTTGCTCCTCCACGAGGGCTATGAGGTCATCGGAATGGTGCGGCGCACCTCGACGGTGAACTTCGACCGGGTCGCCCACATCCAGGATCGCCTCACCTTCGCTCCGGGTGACCTGCTCGACGAGATGTCGATCATCGATGTGCTTCGCGAATATCGTCCGCAGGAGGTGTACAACCTTGCGGCACAGTCATTTGTGCAGACCTCGTTCTCCCAACCGGTCTATACCGGAGAGTCGACGGCGCTTGGGGTGACGCGGGTCCTCGATGCGATCCGGTTCGTCGACCCGGAGATCCGCTTCTATCAGGCGAGTTCCTCGGAGATGTTCGGAAAGGTGCACGAGGTTCCCCAGCGAGAGACGACGCCATTTCATCCGCGTTCCCCCTACGGGGTGGCGAAGGTCTACGGACACTGGATCACGGTGAACTACCGCGAGAGTTATGACCTGCACGCGAGCTCGGGAATACTCTTCAACCACGAGAGTCCGCGCCGCGGACTCGAGTTCGTCACGCGCAAGGTCACCAATGGAGCTGCTCGGATCAAGAGCGGCCTCGCCTCCGAGCTGCGTCTTGGCAACCTCGAGGCAAAGCGGGACTGGGGCTTCGCGGGCGACTATGTCCGTGCAATGCACCTGATGCTTCAACAGGAGACTCCCGACGACTATGTGATTTCGACTGGGGAGACGCACGCGGTGCGAGAGCTGTGCGAGGTCGCCTTCGCGCGAGTTGGCCTCGATTACCGCGACCACGTCAAGGTCGATGAGCGGTTCTTCCGACCCGCCGAGGTGGACCTGCTCGTCGGTGACGCCGCAAAGGCGAGTTCGGTGCTCGGCTGGCGCCCCGAGGTCGATTTCGTCACCCTCGTCGAGATGATGGTCGACGCGGACATGGACCTCCTCGCCGACCTGCGCTAGCGGGTTCCGCGTCCCGCGGCGACCGGAGGTCGATTTCGACTTCGTCTCCCGGGTTTTGCAGTGACATGCCCTGCTCCTTTCGAGCCAAGCGCGCGCAGACCGGCGGTCATGCATGCTCCTAACATGGGTCGCGCCATGGCCGAAGCGATCAAACTCCATGACGCCGTCGCGTTCTCGGGATCTTTCCCCCTTCTCTCGGGCGTCAACCTCTGCGTCGAGGTCGGTGAGGTCGTGCATCTCAATGGCGCGAATGGGGCCGGCAAGACGAGCCTGCTCCGCGCGCTCGCTGGGCTCGTTGCGGTGACGCAGGGATCGATATCGGTCCTCGGCTACGACCTCACGGGCGAGAGGCGCAGTGTTCGGCGCGAGGTCGGACTCGTTGGCCATCAGAGCTTTCTCTATGAGGACCTCGACGCCGGGGAGAATCTCGCCTTCTGGCTCGGTACCGATGCCGGAGGCGCCGACCGGATCGCCGCGGCGCTCGCTCGCGTCGGACTCGCGGGGAGACTCATCGGCGCGCCGGTGTCGAAGCTCTCGACGGGTCAGCGGCGAAGGGTGACGCTTGCGCTTTTGTTCGCGCGAAATCAGCGACTCTGGCTGCTCGATGAGCCACACGCGGGTCTCGACGCCGCGGGTCGCGAGATCGTCGACTCATTGATCGTCGAAGCCTCGCGCTCGGGCACGACGGTCGTCTTCGCATCGCACGAGCTCGATCACGCGCGCACCATCGCGACGCGTTCTGTGGTGATGACGGGCGGAGCGATCACGCTCGACGTCCCCGGTCCGATTGCGGGCGGTGCGACCAGTGGTGCATGACGCGCTCTTGATCGCGAGAAAGGACCTGCGCATCGAATGGCGAACGCGGGTGACGGCGTTCCAGGTCGTTCCCTTCGCCGTCGTGGTCGTAGTGCTGTTCGGCTTCGCCCTCGGCCCCGATCCGAGGCGTCTCGAACCGGCCGCTCCCGGTGTCTTCTGGCTGGCAGTCCTGCTCGCGAGTGTGCTCGGTATCCAGCGCTCGGTGGCCATCGAACTCCGTGACGGCGCTATCGACGGGCTCCGACTCGCCGGATTCGACCCTGCGGGAATATTCCTCGGGAAGCTCTTCGCGCTCTCGGGCCAGCTCGTCGTCCTTGAGGTCCTCCTCGGGGTGATCACCGCGATCGTATTCCAGGTGAGCCTGGCCTCGTTCTGGTTGCTCGTCGTCGCCTCGATCGCCGCGACCTTCGGAATCGTCGCCGTGGGTCTGCTCTACGGCATGCTTTTGGCCAGTTCACGAGTCCGTGAGACACTATTGCCCTTGTTGTTCTTCCCTGTAATTGCTCCGGTGCTCATCGCTGGCACGAAGACCTGGCAGGCTGCTCTCGCCCGTCACGTGTCCTCTGGCCTTGGTTGGCTGGAGCTGCTCGTGGTCTTTGGTGTCATCTACCTCGGAATCGGAATAGTGAGTTTTGGCCCGCTCATGGAGGACGCATGATGG
>DAIDIA010000009.1 GCA_027459565.1 Acidimicrobiaceae bacterium
GTTCGGCACGGTCTTGCGCGAAGACGCCCTCGTTTGGCGAGAGCGTCACCTCGGACTCGTTCCGGTGGCAGAGAACCCCGCCGGCGTGCGCGACGAGATCGCCCAACTGGGCCAGCTCATCGGCCAGAGGCTCGATCTTGATGCCCTGGTCCGTCTTGCCACCTCGACACTCGTCCGTACGGTCGAGGAGCCACCGCGCGCGAAGCTGACGGGTCAATGTCGTCTCGCGGTGTGCGGCGGTCCGGCGTTCAGTTTTGTCTATCCCGAGAACGTCGAACTTTTCCGGGAGGCAGGTGCAGAGATTGTAGTGTTCGATCCCCTCGTCGAGCCTTCACTCCCCGAAGGTTGCGACGCACTGTATGCCGGGGGCGGATTCCCCGAGCTCTTTGCAGAGGGGCTTGGCGCCAATCGCGCGCTTCTTGATGAGGTTCGCAACCGCGTCAATGCTGGCATGCCGACGTTGGCGGAGTGTGGTGGTCTCCTGTGGCTCTGTGCCTCGCTCGACGAGACACCGATGGCGGGAGTGCTCAAACATGTGCGGGCGTCGATGACGGAACGCCTGACCATTGGCTATCGCCAGGCCACGACGCGACGCACGGGAATCTTTGGACCCAAAGGCACCGAACTTCGCGGGCACGAGTTCCATCGCTCGCAGACGACGCCGGTCGGAGATGCGCTTGTGCTTCGTGATCGCGTCGGGTCAAAGACAGCGGGATTTTCCACGGCGACATTTCATGCGAGCTATCTCCATCTGCATTTCGCCGCGACGCCAGAAATTGCGGAACGCCTCGTCGCCCTCGCAACTCGGCGTGCGTCTTCGTCCTTGCCAATGGAAACCGCCTGACGTAGGGTGTGTGCAGCAAACGACTGAGCAGCGAAGTCCGGTGAGAATCCGGCGCTGTCCCGCAACTGACGTTCCCATCTGACCGGATCCAATCCGAGCCGACTGGGACGAGCCAGGTCGCCTGATCAGCCGTACGCGACTAAGAACGTCGAGGCAACGTTTGGTCGCAGGGATCTCCCTGTATCCACGCATCACTCCTCGACCCCAAGGAGGAGTGAGATGAAACGCAGCTTGATCCCAATGGCCCTACTCTCGGTGTTGTTCTTTGGCTCCGCAGCCCTCGCCACGCAAAGGCCGTACGCAAAGACGGGTTCCGGTTTCCCTGTGCGCGTTGCCAGCGCCAACGGCGAGGTGAGAATCGCCCACCGGCCGACGCGCATCCTCAGTCTCTCTGCGAGCGCGACCGAGATGCTCTATGCAGTTGGGGCAGGTCATCAGGTCGTGGGCGTCGACGAGTATTCGACCTATCCGGCGAACGCACCACGAACGAAGTTCACTGGCTATGAATCGAGTGCAGAGGACTACCTTCCGCTTCATCCCGATCTCGTCCTGCTTGCATTCAATACCGGGACACTTCTCGCACAGCTGCAAAAACTGCGCATCGCGACCCTGGTCCTCCCTCCGGCAGAGACGATCGCCGCGGTCAACAAGCAGATCAACGAGATCGGCCTGGCGACGGGTCATCTTGCCCAGGCGACCCAGGCGCGGATCGCGCTCGCGCACGACCTCGCGAGTGCCGCGAAGCTTGCGAAGGCGCGAGCCCGTGGGGCGACCTACTACATCGAGATCGATCCGACGTATTACACCGCAACGTCACACACATTCATCGGTGCGCTGTTCTCCCGGTTCGGTATGGTCAACGTCGCCGACAGCGCGGGTCGAGCCGGATCTGCGTATCCGCAGATCTCCTCCGAAGACCTTTTCCGGACGAACCCCGATTACGTATTCCTTGCCGACACGGTCTGTTGTGGCCAGAGTGTGAAGACCTTTGCCTCGCGACCCGGGTTCGCCGCCCTCAGGGCGGTCAAGCTCGGCCATGTCGTCGGCGTGAACGATTCGGTCGCCTCGGAGTGGGGGCCACACAGTCTCGAGACCTTTGCCAGTGAGATCAAGGACGAGATTATGAGCACGACGGGCAAGAACGCCACCACCGCGCAGAAGAACTCCTGATGAGCGCGGGCGATATCGAAACCCTTCGCCGCGCCAAGCGGGGTTCGGCCATCGCCCGCAATTGGTCGCGCTCCGATCGGGTTCTTGGCCCGAGGCTCTTTGGCGAGGGCGATCTTGGAGTTCCCGAGGTGCTCCCGACAAGAATTCGATCGTGGCACGTGATGGTCGGACTTGGAGTCCTTGTGCTGGTGAGCATCGGGGCCCTGCTCGTCGGGCCAGCTGGCCTGAACCCGGGGTCGGTCCTCGCACAGGTCGCGAGCAAGATTCCGCTGCTGGGGATCCACTCGCATCTCTCGAGCACCGGAGACATCGTGATCTGGCAGCTGCGCATGCCCCGGATTGTGCTTGGCGGTCTCGTTGGTTCCATGCTTGCAATCGCCGGTGCCTCGTATCAGGGGGTATTCCATAATCCGCTGGCAGATCCCTATCTCCTTGGCGTCGCTTCAGGAGCCGGGCTTGGTGCAACGATCGCGGTCGTCGAAACCCCCCGACTCTCGGGTCTTGGATTCAATCCCCTGCCACTCGCAGCCTTCGTCGGCGCGGTCGTTGCCGTCGGAGCCACCTTTGCGCTCGGTCGCTCGGGCGGTCGAGGACGCAGCGCCACGAGCCTCGTGCTCGGAGGTGTCGCCGTCGGGGCGTTTTTCACGGCGGTGCAGACATTTGTCCAACAGCAGCACACCCCGGTGCTCCAGGAGATCTACACCTGGATACTGGGTGGGCTCTCGACAGCGGGTTGGAGTCAGGTCACGCTGATCCTGCCCTACGTGGCAATGACGACGGTCGTGCTCGTCGCCTCAAGGCGCCTGCTCGACGTGCTCTCGGTCGGAGATGAGGAGGCACGGAGTCTCGGAGTGCGCGCCGACCGTGTCCGCCTCGTCGTCATCATTGCCGCCACTCTCGGGACTGCGGCAGCGGTCTCGGTGAGCGGACTGATCGGATTCGTCGGAATCATTGTGCCGCATACGGTTCGTCTCGTCATGGGGCCGAGCTACCAGCGCATTATCCCCCTGTCCGCAATCTATGGGGCGATCTTTCTCATCCTCGCCGATCTCGTGGCGCGAACGGTGCTCTCGCCAGGCGAGGTGCC
>DAIDIA010000010.1 GCA_027459565.1 Acidimicrobiaceae bacterium
GAGGATCGTCTTCATGTGGGGGTAGACGGGGATCGGATTCAACACGAGGTCCGATCCGACCTGGCACATCGGTACGAGCTTCGCCTGCAAGACGCTCATCACCACCGAGAACTGGGGATGCACATGGGTCACCGAGATGATGTTCGGATACATCTTGTAGATCGACGAGTGCATCTTGACCTCGAAGCACTGCGTCGAGTTCGGGGGGCCCTCGATCTTGTTGCCCTCGAGATCACAGACGATCATCTGCTCGGGCCGCATCGCGGCGAGCGCGTCGATCTCGTATCCGCGACCTTTGACGATGAACCGGTCGGGCGCGTCCGGAACGCGCATGCTCGCGTGGCCGAGGGAGGCGTGCACCCCGGTGGCGAGACCGACCTCGGCAAGGATGCGATTGGCGATGCACACGTCGTATTTCACATCTTCGAAGCTCATCGAAAACTCCCCCTAGGAAAAAGACCGACCCAACGATCTTGTCTGCATCGTAGTGAGTGCGCATCTTCGACGCGGAATGAATCTTCGGATGCGTTGCCCGGTCGCGCACGCCTCGCTAACGTCGGCACGTCATGGAACGCGCGCGGTACCTCGTCGACATCTCGCCGATGCGACGGTTCCGGGACTTTCGAAGGCTCTGGTTTGGACTCGTTCTCGCTCAGATCGGCGCGCAGCTCGGCATCGTCGCCGCGAGCTATCAGGTCTACCGCATCACCGGTTCCTCGCTCGACGTCGGATTCATCAGCCTCGTCCAGCTGTTTCCCTCGCTCGTCGGCTACGCGGTCGGAGGATCGATCGCCGACGCGATGGACCGGCGGAAGCTGCTCATCATCACCGAGACCTCGATGGCGCTGTGCACCGCAGGGCTTGCGCTGAATGCGATGGGGTCGCGCCCGTCGCTCGTGTTGATCTTCGTGCTCGCCGGCGTGAGCGCCGGGTTCGGCGGCGTCGACGCTCCGACGCGCTCCGCGATGCTCATGGCTACGGTCGACCGCGACTCGTTCGTCGCGGCGAACACGCTGCGTCAGCTGATGATCCAGGTAGCGGTCATCGTCGGGCCCGCGATCAGCGGTCTCCTGCTTGCACCGGTCGGCGTCGCCGGTGTCTACTGGCTCAACACCGGCGCGTTCGCGCTCACCGCGCTCGGTATCACAACGCTCAACGCATCACCTCCAGCCGGTGGGGGCACGCGCTTTGGCTGGTCATCGGTCTCCGAGGGTTTCGCGTTCCTGCGCGGTCGCCAGGCGCTCCAGGCCTGCTTCGTCGCGGATCTCAACGCAACGATCCTCGGCATGCCGACCTCGCTCTTCCCTGCCCTTGGTCTCGTCCACTTCCACGGAGGTCCGAGCGCGGTCGGGTTCCTCTACACCGCGCCCGGCGTCGGGGCGCTCGTCGCAACCGTGATCTCGGGTTGGACGAACCACGTCCGCAGACCCGGTCGCGCGGTGGTGATCGCGATCGCTGTCTGGGGTGTCGCCATCACGGCGTTCGGACTGGTTCCCGACCTC
>DAIDIA010000011.1 GCA_027459565.1 Acidimicrobiaceae bacterium
GGAGGCGCCGTCTGCGGGGAGGCCGTCTCTGCACTCGTCGTCGCGATATCGTCGGCGGTGTCGTCGGCGGTGTTGTCCTTTGGCCAGCTTGCATCGAGCAGCCCCTGGGCCTTTTCGATTGCCTCGGCCCGCCGTCGTGCCGCGTCCTCGAGCTGGCGCCGGATCTGCTCCTTGCGCTCAAGGAGTTCGCCGAACAGCTCGTTCGACCGCTCGATGCGATCTGCAAGGTAGAGCGCGGCGTTGGGAATGTCCGATAGCTCGATCTTCCACGCGAGTACCTCGGCGCTGAGAAAGTGCGGGTTGGTGTCGACGAACAGTGCGCTCCCGTGGCGTTCGGGACCACTCGTCTGCGCGAAGCACTGATACCAGGCCTTGTCGTCGGGGAGATCAAGCGTGAACTCGAGGCTCACGACGTCGCCGTCGACGTCGACAACCCTGCGCTGACGGAGCGAGACGCGCACCCATGCCGTGGGGGAGGTCTCGTTCGCATCAGTGGTCATTGCGGATTCTCGTTCCTGCCGGGTCGTAGGCGCTCGGTGCACCCGCGACAGTCCTTGCGCTGTGCATTCATGACATTACCGCCCGGCGTCTTCATGGCCGCGCCGGCACGGGAATGCAACAACGGCCTGGCCAGATGGCCAGGCCGTTGTGAAAGCCGATGGACGACAAGATCAGTCGTTGAGATACAGCTCTTCGGGCATCGTCGACTTCTGGCCGACCTTGGTCAGCTCCTCGACGAACTTCTGCCGGATGTAGGGGTCCTCCTTCGAGTACCCGATCGATCCGCCGCCATCTTCGATGTTCAAGTTGTTGCTCATCCCGGTCTCTCTGTTGAGACTGTCGAGCGGCGTCGGGGTTGGCCCACCCCAGTAGTTGATGACGCGGAACGGTCCTTCGGAGACGGGGAAGTGCTGGTGGAACCAGGTCCCACCGCCCGGTGCGGCCGCGACGAGCCCTCCCTGGACGTAGTGGAGCGTACGCACCTTGTCGCCGTTGCCGTCCTTCCATGGCGTCGTCCCGTACTGGCGCGGCCAGTTGAACGTGTATCCAGCTCCCTTGAGACAGACCAGCACCGCTCCCGCAGCGTGGTGGTGACCGCGCGAGTATCTGCCGACCGGGTACTGGCTGATGAAGCCATTGTGGTCGTGCTCGAATCCGCGGAAGGCAGGCTGGATGCGCCGATATCCCGGCATCCGCTGGTTGTCGAGTGGAAGCTCGGCATCGATGATGTCGGGGTAGAAGTTCGTCCGCGCCTGCGCGCGCTTGTTGTTCGGAACCGCGTAGAGCTTCTCGTCGTACTTGTAGAAGTCGTCGTCGTCCGAGTAGTGCGCCTTGAAGATGTAGTCGTTGTCGAAGATGAACTCGCGGTCGCGGATCATGTTGTAGAGCGGCGGAGCGTTCGTGGTGGCGATGATGAGCACGCGCTCTCTCGTGGCGTTGATGAGACGGTGCATCACGTTCGGGGGGAAGTACATCAACGACCCTGGGCCCCATTCGGTGATCCGCCTGTTGTTCGAACCCTCGACCCAGGTCTCTGTCGTCCCGCGACCCTCGAGGACGAGGTAGAACTCGTGGTAGAGGTGGCGCTCGGGGTTCAGCTGGGAGCCGCCGGGGATCTCGAGCACGTACATGCCCTTGATGCCCTCGAGGCTGTCGAGGTACAGGAATGCTCCGTTGCCGCCGAGGCGGTCCCACGGTCCGAGTTCGACGTTCCGGACGTTCTCGACACCGATGACACCCGCGACGATCGGAATGTTCTCCTCCTGCATGAACTTCTCATAGCCGGTCTTGGGAGCCTCCCAGCTGTTGATTCCCGCTCGGGACTTCTCTCCGGTGGGCTCAACGAAGAGCTCCTTTTCGAGTTCCGACATCGTCTCTCCTCTGCTTGGCGCAACACTGCGCGATCGATGATCTCCACGCACCCCGAGGTAGCCGGGATGGCGTGGCTCAAACTTAGTTCACGACCCTAAGTTATGCACCTGCATCGGTGGGAGTGGGAAAGAGCAGGGACTTCACGACGATCGGCATGGCCCCGGTGCCGGGCACGAAGGCGCCGATGTCGAGGAAGTCGAACTCGGAGACCTCGATGCCATCGATCGTGACGAGGGTGACGCCCTGATGAGTGAGGTCCTGGATGTGGCGCCCGAGGAGCCCGGCGATGTCCATGTCGCAGACGATGATGAGTGGCACCTCGTGCGACTCTGTGACCTCGGCCTCCGCGCTCTCGAGGAACGCGCGGGCAAGGACATCGAGGCGGGCGTACGTGGCCGATCCTCCCCACTGCATGGCGATCGCCACCGCGTCGGTGTCGATCGCGCGTTCGCGGAGCATGAGCGTGCGACGGACCGACTCGACGATCGCATCGAAGTCGAGGTCGTCTTCGCTGAGGTCGATCTCGGGCTTGACGACGGGGATATTGCGAAGCGGCAGGAGATCCTCGTGGGAGGCGTACACCGTGTTGCCCGAGAGCTGCAGGCTGTACTGGGATGCGCCGAGCACCGTCGCGCGGATGCCCTTTGGCGGCTCGAGGCGAACCAGCTGGCTCGTGCGCACGGCGCGCATCACCGCGTCGGCAAGCGGCTTTCCGAGATCGCCTAAGGTGCGCTCCTCGCGCCCGTAGATGTACTCGCTGATCCCGCCCGAGAACGTCACCGCGTCGATCACCGGCACCTCGTGGGGGAGAAACAGTGGCGGGGTCCGCAAGAGGAGCGGCTCACCGGGAGCGCTCTCGAGCACTCCGGCGTGCGCGAGCACCTCGTTGGCCATGTAGGCACACAGCGCATCGAGCGTCTCCGCGTCGAGGAGGTCGCCGACGCGAAGCTCGCGTCCGATCGTCTTGAGGATCATGGCGGCGGGCGCTTCGATCTTGAGGATCCGCTGGTCATCGTCGGTCGTGATGAGACGGGCTCCGATGTCGATCGCTCCCACGCGCGCGAGCTTCCCCTTGGTGGCAAACGCGTATTTGACCGTTCCGCCACCCATGTCGATATTGACGATGCTCTGGCCGGTCTCCTCCGAGAGGCGCTCGATTCCCGCTCCACGACAGGCGAGCGTCGCCTCGATCGCGTCACCGGCAGATACCGCGACGAACTTTCCGGCGTGCTCGGAGAACATGTCCGCGATCGCCCGGGAGTTGTGCTTCGCAAGCGCCAGTCCAGTCAGGATGATCGCGCCCGAATCGATGTCATCGTTGGTCATGTCTGCCTTCGCATACTGTTCGTCGAGGAAGGCGTTCAACCGGTCGGTGTCGATCGTCGTCGCGTCGAGATAGGGCGTGATCATGATGTCGGACTCGTAGATCAGGTCGCGCTTCGTGACGACGAACCGCGCCTCGATGCGCTGGAGCTCGATGAGCGAGAAGTTCAACTGCGAGGTCGCCGATCCGATGTCGATCCCGACGGTCGTGAGCCGAACCGTGAGGTCCTGATCGAGCGAGAACATGCCTCTCGAGGTGGCGGTCAGTTCGGTCATCGTCTTCCCTCCGGTCGGTGTTCTTCTCTATGGTCGCTTGAAATCGAACGGCTCGCGCGCCAAGTGGGCCCAACCATGGTGGCACGTAGCGCCAAGGTGCGCAGGTTGGTCTAGGGCGCGGTCAGGATCCCAAGTGCGATACGGGCGATCTCGTCGTCGCGCTCGGTGGAGTTCCCGCCGACCCCCATGCCTCCGTACCACTCGCCATCGATCTCGATGACCACCCCACCCACAAGGTGGGTGAGGTTGATGTCTCCCCAGTCGGCGAGCGTCTTGTCGCGGTCTTTGTCCTCGTCGCGGAAGGTGATCGTGTCGCGCCGCATCGTCGCCGAGGTGTAGGCCTTGCGTATCGAATGGGTGAGTACGCGCGTCGCGGTCTCTTCGTAGCGGATGGCGAACACGAGCCCGCCCGCCTCGTCGACGACCGCGAAGGCCATGTCGCGACCGTCGATTCGCGACTCGCGGTACACCGCGTCGGAGGCGATGAGGATCTTCTCGAGGGGAACGCGATTGATCATCGGAGGCCCCTAACCCGCCTGCGCGATGCCGCGGGCGACGACCTGGACCAGATTGTCGCGCGCATCGAGGCCGAGCGGCATCACCTGCCACGCGGGTGCGTGGTCGGGGTCCGGGAACACCTCCCGCCACGCCTCCTCGAAGGCCGGAATGTAGTTGCGGTTCCCGACGAGACCGGTCACGTGGTAGAGCTCGTCGAGCTGGTAGTTCGTCTGCTCAAGCAGGCGGACGAGATTCGCCATGACATTCCTCGACTGCGCGGGTACGCCGTTCGGCTCTTTCTTGGTGACGGGGTCGCGGCTGTCGATTCCCGAGGAGGTGAAGACCCCGCCGGTGACCGCTCCCATCGGAATGGGATCGTGGTGGGCGATCCCGGCGATCTCGAGGTTCTTGCGGTTGCCACCGATGACCGCCTCGCACTGGAGCTGGATGTCGACCCGGGGGTAGTAGAAGGTCTTGCGCGATGGTCGGCTCGAGGGGTCGGGAAAGACCTCGACCCACACGTCGACGTAGTCGGGATGCAGATCCCACATCCCGAGATAGGTCCAGACGTTCGACACGTCGTCGAGCGTGCCGCCCGCGGCCTCGATGAACGCGGTCATGTTTTCGTAGACCTGCCTGATCGCATCGAGTCGCTCGGGTCGGACCTTCGAGTGGGGAACATCGGTCACGAGCACTGAGGAGAAGAGGTGGCGGCCAAGGCGTGCTCCCATGGGCAGGGGGTCCTTGTGGCGGACACCGTCGATCTCGATGGGCAGGCGCTCGTTCCCCCCGAGAACGCCCACGATCTCGAGTTCGATGTGCGCTCCCTCGGCGAGGGGAATATGCGTCGTCTTTCGCGCCGGTCGG
>DAIDIA010000012.1 GCA_027459565.1 Acidimicrobiaceae bacterium
TCACGAAAGGCCACAAGGATCGCGCCGAGACCGAAGGACTCGTCATCGGGATGTGCGCACACGGCCAGCACCGATCGCGCGCTCGGCAGCTCCGCCAGGATCATCGGTCGATGTCGATCACTCGTCATCTCGCCAACGCCAGCGACATCTCGCGTGCGTCATCTTCGCGAACCGCGCCACCGGCGCGTCGAGCGATCGTGATGCCTCCGGTCGCCTTCACGTGCCGGGCCATCTGTCAGCCTCCCGAGGTCGGGATCGAACGTCCGAGCACGCTGGCGACTGCGGTGATCATGTCCGCGGGGGTCCAGCTGCCATAGCCCGGTTGCACGAGGTTCTCGTGTCCGACCCTGTCAAGGAGGCGACTCAGCGCCTTCGGGAGCGTGCCTCCGACGTTGGGATTTCCCGCCGCGATGAAACGCTCGTTGCCCGAGCGGTCGAGTACGACCACCGCGTCGGAGTGTGTCAGGTCATAGGTGTAGGGCCTGCCCGTCTGCCAGTTGATCGCCGGGGGGTTCGCCTCCTTGACGCGTTCGTAGTAGACGCCGACCCACGACCAGAGCCGCGCGATGTTCGCCGGCGTTCCCGTCAAGAGCGTCCAGTGCACGCCAAAGGCGTGCTGATAGGCGCGCAACCGGCTCGGAGTGTCCCGGGCCGGATCGATCGTTGCCTCGACGACGACGACCTGGTTCTGCAGGTGGGCAGCCACAAGGTCGTGCTCGACGAGGAGAAGTGCCCCCGTGGTGATCGGACAGATCTCCTGACACGAGGTCATGAAATCGGCGAACACGACGACCTTGCCATGGAGCTGCGCGAGATCGGTCGCGGCCCCGTTCTGGTCCACGAGCGGGAGCCGTGCGATGAGACCGGGAACGACACGATCCGCTGGCTGCACGGCAACCGCCGTCGGCACCGCGTTCTGGTGGTTTCTGGCGATGACCAGCGCGAGCACTGTCGCGAGGAGCGCGGTGGTGACCAACGCCGCCGCGGCGAGCAAAATGATCCGACGCCTGAGACGCAACTGTCCGTCCACGCCGGCGATCCTATGCCCAACACCCCGGAGTCAGCGCGCGCAACCTTCCGACGCGCCGGTCTTTGTCAGTGGACCTCGCTCGGGGCGACGCGATCGACGGCCATGGGTCGCTCGCCTTGAACGGAACGCTCCGAGATCTTCCGGCTCAGCTCGATCTGGGGAATGAGCCAGGAGAAGAGGAATGCGATTATGGCGATGGGCGCGGCGATGAGGAAGACGGTCTGGATCGACTCGGCGTAGGCGGCGACGAGTCCGTGGCGCACCGGTGCCGGCAGCGTGGCGAGCACCGCCGGAGTGACCCTCGAACTCGACATTCCCGCCGGCAGCCTCGCACCTCCGAGGTGCCGGATGAGGTTGCCGACCAGGACGTTGGAGAAGATCGCGCCGAACACCGCGGTTCCAAAGGATCCTCCGATGGAGCGGAAGAACGTCGCGCCCGAGGTCGCGACACCGAGTTCGGAGTACGGCACCGCGTTCTGCACGACGAGCACGAGGATCTGCATCGTCGAGCCGAGTCCCATTCCGAGCACCAGCATGAACAGTGCCGATTCGACCGAGTTCGTGTGGACTCCCATGCGCGAGAGCAGGAACAGCCCGGTCGTCACGAGCGCGGTGCCGACGATGGGGAATGCCCGGTACCTGCCGCTCCGGCTGATGTACTGGCCCGCTCCGATCGAGACCATCATCATCCCGCCCATCACCGGCAACAGCTCGAGCCCCGAGATCGTCGGCGAATCACCGTGCGCGATCTGGAAGAACAGCGGGAGGTAGGTGACCGCGCCGAACATCGCGAATCCGACGATGAATCCCACGACGTTGGCGACCCAGAACGTTCGGATCGCAAAGAGGTGGAGGGGCAGCACCGGCTCCGCGGCCCTGCGTTCGACGAATCCGAACACGACCGCGAGGACGACCCCGCCGGCTCCGAACAGGATGATCGGGAGAGATCCCCATGCATAGGTCGTGCCACCGAGGCTCGTGAACAGCACCAGCGCCGTTGTCGCGAGCACCAGCACGACCGTTCCGACATAGTCGATGATGTGGCGCACGCGCCGGAGATTTCCCGGGACCTGAACCGCGATGACGACGAGCGCGATCGCACCGACGGGGACATTGATGTAGAAGATCCACCGCCACGAGAGCTGTTCGACGAACACACCACCGAGCAGTGGCCCGATCACGCTCGCCACCCCGAACACCGCGCCAAACAGCCCCTGATAGCGACCCCGATCACGCGGCGAGACGATGTCGCCGACGATCGCCTGGGTGCCGACCATCAGCCCGCCTCCGCCGAGACCCTGGATCGCGAGGAAGACGATCAGCTCGATCATCGAATGGCTCAAACCCGAGAGCACCGAGCCGGCGAGGAAGATGAGGATCGCCGCCTGGTAGAAGACCTTGCGGCCGAACTGGTCTCCGAGCTTCCCCCAAAGTGGCGTCGAGACCGTCGAGGCAAGCAGGTATGCGACGACGATCCAGGAGAGATGCGATGCGCCATTGAGATCCGCGACGATCGTGGGAAGCGCGGTCGACACGATCGTCTGGTCGAGCGCCGCGAGGAACATCCCGAGCATCAGCGCACCCATGACCACCCGGATGCGCTTGGGTGTCAGCTCCAGCAACGCGCCACCGGAGCCCTCGACGGGGTTGGTGCTCATGCGCGGACGCTCCTGGCGCGGTCAACGGGAAAGGTCACACCACTGTTTTAATCGACCGGTGCGAAGATCGAGCGCGATCGTCGCACCGAAGGTGACCATCCGCGAGCGATCGCGCACCACCGGGCGATCCTGATGTCACCATCTGGTCACATCGGTTGGTCGCATCGGTTGGTCACATCGGCTCCTCGCGTGGATAGCTCCCGGACCGTCGCGGCGCGGACCCCGCTCTGGCCACGAGATGGAGCAAAGACGCCTGGCTCTTTGGATCTGGCCACGATCGGACTCGTCGACGAACTCGCGAACGCCCGCAGCTCGCGTTCTTGGCATCGGGGGCCTCGAGGAACACGGCCCAGGGAGCGGCTGGAGCTGGGTGCTGAGCGATCTCACGTCGCTCCTCGAGACCGGTTCAGCGCTCGCTGGCGGCGATCACTGAATCTCGACCGTCACCACGAGGGGGCCGCGGTCGCGTGCAGGCGACCTTCGATGCGCGACACGCGCACATCGATGGAAAAGCATGCACTCAGGTTCGCGTCGGTGCAGACATCTTCGATCGGGCCCGCGGCGACCACCTCTCCCGCGCGCAGCATCAACATGTGCGAGGTCGAACGGGGAAGCTCCTCAAGGGTGTGGACGACGTGCACCGTCGCCGGGGGCTCTGGCGACTCCGCGAGATCATCGAGCGCCGCGACGAGCGATTCGCGACCGGGAAGATCGACACCGACCGCGGGCTCATCGAGCAGCAAGAGGGGGTGGCGTCCGAACAGCGAACGCGCGAGCAGGATCCTCTGGCGCTCGCCCTGGGAGCACCGTCCGAAGGGCTGGTCGACGATCCGGTCACAGCGCAGGCGGTGCAACAGCTCGATCGCGTGCGCCTCGTCCGCGTCGCTGAACGTCGACCACCAGGTCGCGAGCGTGCCGTCGCGACCCGTCAGCACCACCTCGCGCGCGGTCGCATCCCTCGGGAGACGGTCCGCCACGAGATGCCCGACGGATCCGATGCGCTTTCGAAGCTCGCGGAGGTCCGTCCTGCCGATGCGCTCGCCAAGGACGTGCACCGCGCCGGTCGTCGGATGGCGCTCGGCCCCGGCAAGTGACAACAGGGTCGTCTTCCCCGCTCCATTTGGGCCAACCAGCGCCCAGTGCTCGCGCGCCGCGATCTTCACGCTCACCGGACCGAGCGTCGCGCGTCCGTTGACCACCACCGTGACCCGGTCGATGTCGACGACGACATCGGTGGGCGCGCTCGCGTCCGCCCCGCCGTCGCGCCTTTGAACCTCCCGCATCACATGCACGCTCCCCGTTGGTGTCGCCCGACCACGGGCGATGGTCTCGTCGTCGGTCCTTTCTTACTACCGACCCCTGTCGTCGTCACATGCCAGACGGGCCGCGACGGCAATTTTGATGACCTGGCTGTCGGACTACCCTTTGACCTGCGTATATGAACTGACGCGTCAAAACCATTAGCGTCGGCGGGGTATGCGCATCGCGCGCCGTGGAGGACGAAATGACACAGGACAGCTTTGGGGCAAAGGGAACGCTCGAGGTCGGCGACAAGAGCTACGGGATCTATCGACTGAGCGCGCTGAGCGACCGCCACGACATCGAGCGCCTGCCCTACTCGATCAAGGTCCTCCTCGAGAACCTGCTCCGCAACGAGGACGGCGTCAACGTCCGCGAAGAGGACATCGCATCGCTGGCTGACTTTGCCCGAAGTGGTGCGGGCGACCGCGAGATCGCCTATTCGCCGGCGCGCATCTTGTTGCAGGACCTCACCGGAGTCCCCTGCGTCGTCGACCTCGCGGTCCTTCGCGATGCGGTGGCCGCGCTCGGCGGATCCTCTGACCTCGTCAATCCCCAGGTTCCCGTCGATCTCGTCATCGACCACTCCGTCGTCGTCGACTCCGCGCGCCGGCCCGACGCCTTTGCGATCAACGCGCGACTCGAGGCGGAGCGCAACATCGAGCGCTACCGGTTCCTGCGCTGGGGACAGCAGGCATTTTCGAACTTCCGGCTGATCCCGCCGGACATCGGCATCTGCCACCAGGTCAACCTCGAACTGCTCTCCCAGGTCATCTTCGCCGACGGATCGGGCAACGCCTATCCCGACACCGTCGTCGGCACCGACTCGCACACGCCGATGGCGAACGGCCTCTCGGTCGTCGCGTGGGGCGTCGGTGGCATCGAGGCCGAGGCGGCGATGCTCGGCCAGCCAATCTCGATGCTCGTTCCCAAGGTCGTCGGACTCCGCCTCGAGGGAGCACTCCCCGAGGGATCGACTGCGACGGACCTCGTGCTCACGCTTGCGCAGCTTCTGCGCGAGCACGGCGTCGTCGGCAAGTTCGTCGAGTGCTACGGACCGGGAATCGCGAGCCTTCCCGTCGAGAACCGCGCCACCATCGGCAACATGTCACCCGAGTACGGATCGACCATCACCATCTTCCCGATCGACGACCAGACGCTGAC
Organism: Acidimicrobiaceae bacterium; assembly: GCA_027459565.1. Lineage (GTDB taxonomy): Bacteria > Actinomycetota > Acidimicrobiia > Acidimicrobiales > Bog-793 > CAIVND01. The sequence continues at coordinate 5,152 of DAIDIA010000012.1, forward strand.
CTACCTGCGTCTCACCGGTCGCACCGAGGAGCAGGTGAATCTCGTCGAGGCCTACGCCAAGGAACAGGGCATGTGGCACAACCCCGACATCGAGCCGGTCTACTCCGAACACCTCTCGCTCGACCTGTCGACCGTCGTGCCAAGCCTTGCCGGACCGTCGCGGCCACAAGACCGCGTGCCGCTCAACGCGTCAAAGGCGATGTACCGCGAGGCGCTCACGAGATCACTTCCCGACGAGGAGCACGCGCTCGCGAAGGTTCCCGTCACCCTCACCAACGGATCGGAGTTCGAGCTTGAACACGGACGCGTCGTCATCGCGGCGATCACGAGCTGCACGAACACCTCGAACCCCCAGGTGATGATCGCGGCCGGCCTCCTCGCGAAGAGGGCAGTCGAACGCGGTCTCGTCGCCAAGCCCTGGGTGAAGACCTCGCTCGCGCCAGGCTCGCGGGCCGTCGTCGACTACTACGAACGCGCGGAGCTCCTTCCCTACCTCGAGAAGCTCGGGTTCGGCGTCGTCGGCTTCGGCTGCACGACCTGCATCGGAAACTCTGGTCCGCTCGAGCCGGAGATCTCGAAAGCGATCAACGACAACGGCCTCGCGGCGGTCGCGGTCATCTCGGGGAACAGGAACTTCGAGGGGCGCATCCATCCCGATGTGCGCATGAACTATCTCGCCTCTCCCCCGCTCGTCGTCGCGTACGCGTTGGCAGGCACGATGGACATCGACATCTACAACGAACCGCTCGCACTCGACCACGACGGCAAACCGGTCTTCCTCAAAGACATCTGGCCAACAACCGAAGAGGTCGCTGCGACCGTGCGCAGCGCCGTCAAGACCTCGGGATTCAAAGAGAGCTACGAGGGCGTCTTCGAGGGCGACGCCGGCTGGCAGGCGATCGAGGTGCCAAAGGGCAAGCTCTACAGCTGGAACGACGACTCGACCTACATCGCGAAGCCGCCCTACTTCGACAACATGGCCATCGAGCCCGAGCCGCTCACCGACATCACCGATGCACGCGTGCTCGCGCTCCTCGGCGACAGTGTGACGACGGACCACATCTCGCCCGCCGGATCGATCCGCGCGACGAGTCCCGCCGGGACCTACCTGATCTCGCGCGGCGTCGACGTCGGGGACTTCAACTCCTATGGCGCGCGGCGCGGGAACCACAACGTGATGGCCCGTGGCACGTTCGCGAACAACCGGATCCGCAACAGGATCGTTCCGGGCACCGAGGGTGGGTACAGCAAGTACCTTCCCGAGGATGCCGAGGGCTCGATGTTCGACGTCGCGATGCGCTACCAGGCTGACGGCACGCCACTCGTCATCCTGGCGGGCAAGGAGTACGGCTCGGGATCATCGCGCGACTGGGCCGCGAAGGGACCGATGCTGCTTGGCATCAGGGCGGTCATCGCAGAGAGCTTCGAGCGGATCCATCGCTCGAACCTGATCGGCATGGGTGTTGCGCCACTGCAGTTCGTCAACGGAGAATCCGCCGCATCGCTCGGGCTCGACGGCACCGAGGTGGTCACGATCACGGGAATCGCCGGAAGCTCGCAGTCGGAGTTGATCGGCAAGCGCGTAACAGTGCATGCCGGTGACCGCACATTCGAGGCGCTGCTGCGGATCGACACGCCGACCGAGGCCGACTACTTCTTGAACGGCGGCATCTTGCAGTACGTCATTCGCAAGCTCGTCGCGACAAGAGAGGGTTGAGTTTGGCGGACGCGACGATCGGAACGCGCGCGCGTGACCTGATCGTCGCGTTCAAGGGCGACCCCGCGCACAGCGCCCTGCTGCTGGACTTCGACGGCACGCTGACCCCGATCGAGCGCGATCCCGAGGTGCCGATGCTCAGTGACGCGCAGATCGATCTCCTGCACGCGCTCTCGCTCTCGATCGGCACGCTCGCGATCGTCTCGGGAAGGACCGCCGGCTTCCTCGTCGGACGGCTCGGGTTCGCAACGCACCCACAGACCCGCCTGGTCGCATTCGGACGGGGGGGTCTCGACGCCATCGATTCAACCGGCACGATCACCTCGAACGAATCGTTCGCGAGGTGGGACACGACCATGCGCGAGCTCGCGGACAATGCGCGAGAGGCCGCGCCGCTCGCGTGGATCGAGGAGAAGGGAGTCGTCCTCACCTTCCACTGGAGACGTGCGCCCGAGACCGAGCCGGCGCTGCGCGAGGTCGCGCGACGCGCGGTCTCGCGCCTCGGTCTTGAGGCTCGCGAGGCGAAGCAGTCGATCGAGGTCTTCCCGCGGGGCGTGCCGGGCAAACCCGAGGTCGTCCGCCTGCTCGCCGGGGGCTCGCGCGTCCTCGCCTACTTCGGTGACGACACAGGCGACCTCGAGGCCTACGACGCGCTCGACCGTCTCGGTGACGAGACGCGGACCTTCAGGGTCTGTGTCAGAGGAGTCGATGTCCCCGCGGGCATGCAAGAGCGAGCCGACCTCGTGCTCGATTCAAGCGTCGAGACCTTCGAGCTCCTCACGCTGCTCGCAGACGAACTCCGCGCCTGAAGTCGCTCGCCTCCTCGAGGTCACACCGCAGTCCTTGCGTAACTGACACAGCGTGCGAGCCACTCGCTCGGCGCGAACTCTCCGGCGCGCGCCTTGAGCGCCCGGGCGCGTGGCACGCGCCACTCGGAGGGAAGCGTCAACGCCTCCTCGAGCGCGTCGGCGGTCATGTCGACGTTGAACGGATCGATTCCGATCACCGCGTCATGGAGCTGCGCGTACGCTCCCGCTCCTGTGCTGAGGATCACCGCGCCGTCTCGCGTGTTGAGCACCGGCGCCTCCTTCGCGACCAGGTTCATGCCGTCGAGCAGAGGATTGACCAACAAGACGTCGTAGAGTCGATAGGCGGCAAGCGAGGTCTCGTAGTCCTGGTCGACCTCGAAGACGATCGGCTGATGCCCCTCGGTGCCGTATCGCCCGTTGATCTTGCCGACCAGACGCTCGATCGCCGCCCGGTAGTCGCGGTACTGCGCGAGCTCGGTGCGCGAGGCATAGGCACGGGCATAGAAGACCACCTCGGTGCGATACTCGAGACGACGCTCGAGGAGCTCGGCGTATGCCTCGAATCCACGCAGGATGTTCTTCGTCGGTTCGAGCCGGTCGCTTCGCAACACGATGCGCCGACCCGAGAATCGCCGCTTGAGCTGCTGCTCGCGAAGCTCGACTCCCGGGGTCGCGTCCTCGAGCCGGAGCTGTGCCACGTCGATCCCGAGCGGACAGGTGAAGATCTCTGGAGCGCTCACGCCGAAGTGATCGAGAGACTCCTTGAACGACGCCGCCCACCGGTCGGTGTGGAACCCACAGGCGCCATACGCGGCCATCCCCTCGAGCAACTCGTCGACGACGTCACGGGAAAGGAGTTCAAGGTCCGCAGGGGTGGCAAAGGGCGTATGGGTGAAATGCAGCGTTCGAAGGTCGGGGCGTTCGGCGCGCAGCACCTTCGCCACGAGCGGCAGGTGGTAGTCGTTCACCATCACCGTCGCGCCCGGGCGCGCCAGACGGACAATCTCGGCGGCGAAGGCCGCGTTGTACTGACGGAAGTGCGCGAAGGCGCGTCGCCAACGCTCATCGAAGTCCACGGTGGCGATGTCGGTCATCGAGTGGTGGAAGAACCAGAGCGTCGACGACGCGATGGTCTCGTAGGCATCGCGCACGCACTCCTCGTCCATCACGAGAAAGCGGAGTTCGACCCCCTTGACGAGTGTCGACACAGCCTCGTCGGCTGCGAGCTCGCGTTCGAGCGCTCCGGACGCGCATGCGATCCAGGTCGCCCCGGTTCCGGTGATCGCCCGGAGGAGGCTCGGGGCGAGCCCCCCGGGTGCCTTGCCGGTCACGAGATCGCCCCGTTCATCGCGCGCGAGGGAGACCGGACCGCGGTGCGAGACGATGATCAGATCGTCCGGGAGGTCCGACCGCTGCTCCGCCGGGACCCGCTCAGCGTCATCCATGGGGACCATCTTGGCCGCTCGTTAACCCCGAGACGCGTAAGAATTTCCCGATCCGGCCGCTACGCTTGCCAGACGACATTTCATCGCGTGACCAAAATCACCGTTGAGCTGGACGCTTTGACTATTTCGGCAATTCCGTCCAAAATGTTCGGAAATCATCAAGAGCGGCAGAGGGACGGGCCCTGTGAAGCCGCGGCAACCAGTAATTCGCCGACAGGACAGACCCTGCCGGCGTCACCAGGTGCCAATGCCCGGGCGATGAGGAGCATCGAATGACATCT
>DAIDIA010000013.1 GCA_027459565.1 Acidimicrobiaceae bacterium
CGTCGCATGGAAGAAGCGCCTTCGGACCTCGTGGATGTTCAAGAACGTGAGGTAGAAGGCTGCAATGAAAGCGACGACTGCAGTCGTCGCGAGAACTTCCGCGGATATGTAGAACTGCGCGATGACCAGTATCCCCAGCAACAACCCCGACCGCGCGGCCCGTTTTTGTTGCAGGACGCAGATTTCAAAAAGAAGGTAGAGGATGAGTGGCGGCAGTGGTACGAAGGTGAGATTGAGGTGAAGCGAACCCTGGGTGACCATGTATGGCGAGAAGCCGTAGAGGAGTCCTCCGAGAAACGCCGCAGGGACCCACTTGGCAAATCGGCGGAACACCCAATACGCGGCATACGCGGAGAGGAAGAATGCACTCCACCGCAAGAGGTTGAGGCTCGCGACCGGACTGACGAGCAGAGTAAGCGGAGCGGTGATCAGGCCGAGCAGGGGCATCCCGGTGTTCTGAGCGAGATTGACTCCGCCCGGAAAGTTAATGATGTCCGTATAGAACAGATTGTGTCCGTGAGCGAGCGCAAAGGGCGTGTATGTGAGAAACCAAGTCGTCTGTGCAATGTCATAGGTCGTGCTCGTGCTCAGGCTGCTCGGGTCCCCAGGGTAGATGGGCATGTTCGCGGTCAGTGCAATGACCACGTAAAGTCCGAGCGCGCTCGTGTTTGGATGCTGCTGGCACCATGAGAGGAGACCTCTCAGCGCTGCAATCGGCCGGTCAACAAGAGATAGGTGCTCGGTGTCCATGGCGACGGAAGAATAGCGGATGGGTCAGGATTTTTGGGGTTCGCTCGGGAATCTATCGATCCTCTCGAGAGGACGCCCGTTCAGCCCCGCGGAGATCTGGTCTGGAGCATCGACCTGCTCTGCGCGATCGCTTGCCGGGCAAGCGCCGGGTCGACCTGTTGTTCCTCAAGCAGGACGCGCTGAGCCTCTTGAATTGCCACAAGATAGGGCGAGGGTTCTCGCGAGATACTTCTCTTGCCGAAGGTTCTCTGGCGTGCCCATGAGCAGTGCAGTTCCTCCCGGGCACGGCTGAGCGCGACGTATAGGAGCCGTTGTTCCTCGGCGAGCATCGGCCGGTTCTTCGCGTGGCTGATGGGCACGAATCCATCCTCCAAGCCAATGACGAAGACCGTTGACCATTCAAGGCCCTTCGCGCGATGGAAGCTCAAGAGATCCACCGCCTCCGCGGTAGCGGGAATGGCCTCCTCGGCGAGGGTCTGTTCAAGATACGTCTGAAACCCCTCGGGAGTGGGCAGGGGTTCGAGTTCTTGGTACTCACGCGCCATGATCACCAGTGCCTCGAGATCTGCGAATTCCCTCCGCACGGTCCCGGTCCTGGCTGTCTCGCCGGGCTCAGGCGGGATCGCGTCTTCGGACATTGAGGAGTCGAGCCCGAGTGAGATGTCCGCTAACCAAGCTCGAAACACCTGCGGAGCCGACCGTCTCCCGTCTCGGTCCCCACTCAGAAGATCAAGCGAACGACGGATCACCGGTAGCGCGAGGAACTCCTCCGATCCACTGCGCCTTGTCGGGATGCCGACGGTTGTCAGCGCCCGGGCAATCAGGGGAAGCTGCGCGTTGGTGCGGGCGAGTACGGCGACGTTGGCAAAGGTTCCATTTCTGCGACACAGCTCGCGAATCCTCTCGGTCACGCCTATCGCCTCATCAGATTCGTTCGCGTACGCGTGGATGGTCGGGACCGGTCCCTCCTCCCGGGCAGCCTTCTGGGTTGGAGCGGCGACAGGAAGGGCGGCACCGGCGAAGCGCACCAAGGAGGAACTTGAACGGTAGTTCGTCGAAAGTTCGAGGACCTCGGCACCTTGGTAGCGCATCCGGAAGTTCTCCATTGCCGACGGATCCGCGCCATTCCATCCATAGATCGCCTGACGTGCATCGCCGACGCAGAATAGGTCGCGGGTCGATCCGCTCCACGCTTCGAGGAGCTGGATCTGCGCGGCGTTCGCGTCCTGGAATTCGTCGACGAAGAGGTGCTGGAATTTCCAGCGCTGCGTCGCGGCAAAGTCGGCATCACGGTCGATGAGCTGCGTCACTGTCGTCAGCAGGTCATCGAAGTCATAGAGGCGTCGCCGTCGCCGCTCCTTCTCGTAGAGTGCGAAACCCTCTGCCACGGCCTCCAGATCGATTGCGGGCGATCGAGCCGCCCGGGTGGCCTCGGCGAGGTAGTTCTCGGGCTGCACAAGGCGTGCCTTGGCCCATTCGATCTCGGAAGCGACGGAGGCAAGGAGGTCGCGACGTTCGAGAGGCGGCTTTGACGACCGCCTGTTGCTCCACTGTGGCAAGACCGCGCCGAGCAGCTGCGACTTGCGCTCGACGAGCACTGGGAGCGGCCGCCCACGGTCGATTGCCCGCTGCCGAAGCTGTGCGAGCGCGATCGCGTGAAAGGTTCCTGCGTTTACCGGCGCGGGGAGTCCCAGCGCCGCAAGCCGAGCGCGAAGTTCGCTGGCCGCCTTTCTGGTGAACGTCAGCGCCAGGCAAAACGGAGGCGTCGCATCTCCCTCCGCGATCCGCCAGGCAATCCTCCGCGTCAGGACCCTTGTCTTTCCCGCTCCCGCTCCAGCGATGACCAGCAGCGTCTTTGCCGGAGAGGTTATGGCGGCAATCTGCGACGCGTCGCATCCTGCCAAGAGCTCCTCGACATTCCCGAACTGATCCATGGGTCGCACCGTACACAATCAGGGTGTCAACCGTGAATGGGTTGTCTTGTGCTGTGTCAGCCCTGCACGCCTCGGCGCTTACCGGATAGCGTCAGGGGTGTGCTGCACGCCTATTGCTCGGGGACGCTCTTTGGTGAGCCGAGCGGAAAAGAGCCCTATTCCCTGCTCGCCCTGCACGGCTGGCGCCGCGATCACCGCGACTTCCAGCAGTTGTTTGGCGGCGGCCTTCCACGAGGTCTCTCCGGGATCGCGGTCGATCTCCCTGGATTCGGCGCCTCTGCACCGCCTCCGACCGATTGGGGAAGCGCCGAATACGCGGAGCATCTGCTGGGCCTGTTCGACGTCATGGTTGAGCGGCCCGTGCTCCTCGGCCATTCATTCGGCGGGCGCGTCGCGCTCCAATTTGCGGCGCGTTATCCCGATCGGATCGGCGGTCTGGTTCTGACCGGCGTGCCGCTCGTCACCAACGACGCCAAGCCTCGATCTCGCGCTCCCTATCGAGCGCTCCGGGCTCTTGCGCGTCGGGGGCTCGTCTCTGCCGAGCGTCTCGAGCGCGCGAGGAGGAAGTATGGCTCATCCGATTACGCCGCCGCCGAGGGCGTGATGCGTGAAGTTCTGGTGCGTACCGTGAACGAACGTTATGAAGACCTGATGCAGGCGGTGACCGCCCATGTTGAATTGGTCTGGGGTGATCACGACACGACGGCACCGGTTGAACTCGAACGACGGGCCCTTGGACTCTTTCCTGACGCGCACCTGCGGGTTGTCGACAACTGCGGACACATGGTGCCGGTTGAGGCTCCGGGAGAACTGCGCATGGCGGTTGACCGTTGTCTGGGCTGATTTATTTCTCGGCGCTATTCATCGCGATTTCGTGTTCGCAGGCTCGTTGGCTGCGTGTTGCACAACGAGAGCACTATCTGGCGGGTTCGGCAGCGAGGTTTGCGATTCGTTGGTGGTCAAGTTCCCTGGGCAATTTTGTGATGCTCGTGCTCATGCTCTTGCTGGCGGCGGCAACGTTCCCCCTGAGCGCGAGCTCGGTCGGAGTTTCACTGGTTGCGGTCATTGCACCGTTTGGCCTCTCGCTCCGCGGACGCACCTCGAAGCTCGTCTGGACGCGGCGTCTCCGCCTTCTCGCGATCACGACAATGTGCGCCTGGGTGCTCCCGGTGGCAATTGTGACGGCGCTGACAACGAGCGATGTGGGCGTGCGTACTGCGACCGTTCTGCTCGTACTCGCACCGGTGCTTGTGGATCTCTCGATGTGGCTCACCTCTCCGATTGAGCGTCGTCTCAGCGAGCGCTTCGTGACCGAGGCTCGACGGCGCCTGTCACGCGTGCGGCCGTTAGTCGTCGCGATCACGGGGTCCTATGGAAAGACCACGACAAAGCATTACGCAGCCCATCTGCTCTCCCTGCACCACGTGGCGCTGGCGAGTCCGAGAAGCTTCAATAACCAAGCGGGTCTGGCGAGGACGGTCAACGAGCACCTCGTCCCCGGCACGGAGGTATTTGTCGCCGAGATGGGAACATACGGTCGCGGAGAGATACGGAAGCTCTGCGAGTGGATTCCTCCCGAGATCGCGGTGATCACCGCGATTGGACCGGTGCACCTCGAACGATTCAAGGATCTCTCAGTCACGCTCGCAGCCAAAGCCGAGATTGCAGAACGCGCTCGGGAGGTGGTTCTGAACGGCGATGACGCCCTCTTGCAACGTCTTGTCGAGCCGCTCCGAGCCCAGGGCAAGCGGGTTTCTGTCGTTTCGGCCAGCGACGTCAACGCGGACCTCTGCGTGCGCGCCGAGGGAGAGGAGATCGCCCTCTATCGAAATGGGACACTCCTCGGGGCGCAACGGCTCGCTTCGGAGCATCGACCACCGGCATTATCCAATGTGGCATGCGCGATTGCGGTTGCTGTCGCGCTCGGCGATGACGCGATGGAGTGTCTCCGGGAGGTCGGAAATTTCGACCAACCACCAAACCGACTCACGGAGACGACTGGTTCGAGCGGCGTTTCAATTATCGATGACACCTTCAACTCCAATCCTGCCGGAGCAGAGTTGGCGCTTGAGCGACTCGCGATGGTCGGTGAGAACAAGCGGCGTCGGGTGCTTGTCACGCCCGGGATGATCGAACTCGGGAGGCGCCAGTACCCGGAAAATCGAAGGTTCGCGAGACAGGCATCCTCGATTTGCACCGACATTGTCATTGTCGGACGGACCAACCGACGTGCACTCCGCGAAGGTACGACCGGAGGGATCCGGCTCATACTCGCGCAGCACCGGGAGGAGGCAGTCGCCTGGGTGAAGAGCAACCTCACAGACGAGGACGTCGTACTTTACGAGAATGATCTGCCGGATCACTACGCATAGGGACGGCAGAAAGCGCGCGGGCACTCTAACGGATCTTGCAAACCGGCATCTCCTGCGCGGGACGTGTGCCTAGCATTGCGACATGGTCAACTCACTGAAAAGCGTCGGAGTGCTCTTTGGAGGCCCGTCGCCTGAACATGATGTATCAGTCCTCACCGGCCTGCATGCGGTTCGCGCCCTCCAGGAGACCGGTCGCTTCTCGCGTGTGGTGTCAATCTTTTGGTCAAAGGCCGGCGATTTCTCTGCCATCGACGGGCGCGTCGAGGCGAAGGACTTCGCCGATGGGACTCCGCGCGGTGCGCAGGCTGTGTCCTTGATGATTGGGGGAGACGGTGGATTTGTCGCGCGTCGTGGCCGCATGGCTCCCAAGTTCGAGAGCCTCGAGATTGACTCCGTTGTGCTCTGTACCCACGGCGGGCCCGGGGAGGATGGTTCTATCCAGGGAGCGCTCGACCTTGCGGGTCTCTCGTATACCGGTCCAACCGCGGCATCGGCCGCCCTTGGCATGGACAAGTTTGCCGCGGGCGAGGTTGCTCGGGCTGCGGGGCTGATGACACTTCCGAGGACCGTGCTGCGAAAGGACCTCGTGGAGCTGCCGTTCGAGGGTCCTTATATCGTGAAGCCACGATTCGGGGGATCTTCGATCGGGATTGACGTCGTTGCGGACCTTGGCACGGCGCTTGCCCGACTCGACGCCAACGTGCATCTGCGTCGCGGGGCAGTGATCGAACCCTATCGAGGTGATCTCTACGATCTCCAGATCGCGCTGTGTTCCTTCCCTGCACTGACGCTTTCAGCCATCGAACGTCCCTTGAGGTCAGATGCCCTTGGTGAGATTCTGAACTATCAGGACAAGTATGTCGGAGGGAGCGGAATGGACGCGGCGGCTCGCGAACTTCCGGCAAAGATTCCCGCGGAGCACGCGGAGCGCATTCGCAGCGATGCGACGATCGTCGCGGGTGCATTCGGCGTTCGCGGTGTTGCGCGGATTGACTTTCTTGCAGGCGACGGTGGGATCTATTTCAATGAAATCAACACGATTCCCGGTTCGCTGTCGCGGCACCTGTTTATAGATCCGCCTCTTGCATTTGCCGATCTCCTAGATCGCATGCTCCAGGAGTCTGTCGAATCACCCTCCGCGCAATATTCCTCTGCTGGTGCGACCGGTGCGCTGTTGCTTGACGCTAAGAGCATCTCCTCGAAGCTCGGATAGCGAATTGTCAAGGGTGCGGTTCTCCGTCGATTCTCATCGAGCGAGATGATGACCTATCCGAGCCGGCATCTTCTCGAGGATGAGACGATCATCGATGAGCGTGGTCTGCATTTTGTGAAATTGGTGCCGAATATCTTCGGCGTCCTGACGGTCTTTGCGGGGCTTGCCGCGGGCTTCGTCCTGTGGAAGAGCGCGCCCAGTTGGTTTGGAATCGGTCTTGGGGCGGTATTCCTCGCAACTCTCGTCTACACCTTCGCAAAACTTCTCATATTTCGTTCAACCCAGGTTGTGCTTACTACGAATCGACTCATCTGCAGGTCCGGAATCTTCAAAAGGACGACGCGCGATATTCCCCTTGGTTCGATAATCGATCTCGGCTCACACCAGACGTTGATCAAGCGCGTCGTGGGACTCGGTGACGTCGAGGTGCGGATCAACGCGCAAAGTGAGCCGGTGATCTTGCGAGATCTCTCTCACCCGAAACAGCTTGTCGCCCTGGTCCACGGCGCGACCGAGGCACTCGAGCGATCGCGAGTATCAGCCGTGATTGCCGAGAGCCAACCTCCCGACGTCGACAAGGAGTATCGCAGACTGATCTCTTTGCATCGCAAGGGCGTGATCACCCAGAGGGAGCTCGAGGACCACACACGCCGGCTCGGCATCGAGCCACAGGCCGATGAGGAGGGTCGGACGGACACATGACGGAGCGATTGAGGACGGCGGATCGTGCTCTTACCGGAGAGGTGGAGCGGAAGTTGCTTGGTACGCTATCAACATGCCCGAGCGCTACTGGATCGAGACGCTCGGATGCCCGAAGAATCAAGTTGATTCGGACAAGATCGCGGGATCGCTCATTGCAGACGGACTCGCGCCAGCAGCGAACGCGGATTCGGCAGACGTCATTGTCATCAATACCTGCGCGTTCATTGATGCCGCGAGACAGGAATCGATCGATACGATCGAGGACTTCATCTCTGCCCGAAGGGACGGCGCGCGCATTGTTGTCACGGGATGTCTTGCCGCCCGTTCCGGCGAGGAACTCGCCGCAGCGATGCCCGAAATCGAATATGTGGCCGACGTTGGAGTCCCGATCACACTTTCGAAGGGTCCCCGGTGGCGTTCTGATGCGCTGCGTACCGAGAGTCATCGACTCATGGACCTTCCGCGATCGAAGCCGGATCTTCCTTGGGCATATGTGAAGATCGCCGAGGGTTGTGACCGCGCCTGTGGATTCTGCGCAATCCCATCGTTTCGTGGACCACAGGCCTCGCGGTCGATCGATGCGATCGTGAACGAGGTGCGATCCCTTGAGGTAAGCGAGATCGTTCTCGTTGCACAGGACCTTGCATCATTCGGCAATGACCGCAACGAGCGCGGGTCGATCAATGAACTCGTACAAACGGTCCAGTCGCTCGTAGATCGTGTCCGATTGATGTATCTCTATCCCTCGGCGCTCACGGAGGTCTTGATTGAGACAATCATCGAGACCGGCGTGCCCTATTTCGATCTCTCATTGCAACATGTCTCCGCGCAGTTAGTGCGCCGAATGCGGCGATTTGGGAACGCCGAGCGGTTTTTGAATCGCATCAACTACATCAGGTCGATAGATAAGGCTGCCGCGTTCCGGTCTTCGTTCATCCTCGGATATCCCGGAGAGACCGAGAGCGACCACGACGAGCTCCTCGAATTCCTCGAGGCGGCCGACCTTGATTGGGTTGGCTTCTTTCCGTATTCGGCGGAGGAGGGTACCTTTGCCGCGGACCTCGAGGACCAGGTACCCCGCGAACTCGCGCTGGAACGATTGCGTGAGTGCGCCGAACTCCAGGACGCAATTACGGCCCGCAAACGCCGGGAGCTCGTATCGACGATCCAGAGGTGCCTGGTCGATACGCCAGGTGTTGCCCGTTCGTTCCGTGAGGCTCCAGAGATCGATGGGATCATCCGGGTCGATGACCGGATTCCGGTCGGGAGCATGTCTGACATTGAAATTGTCGCCGCCGAAGGACCCGACCTCATCGGCTCTCCGGTGGACGGCCAACCCTTTGCGCGCGTGGCGCGATGACCCGCACGGAGCGTTCTGCCCGTCCAACATTTGGCCCTTCGGCAATCGCAACGCCGGCCAACGCCTTGACGTCTCTCCGGTTGCTCGCAGCGCCGGCATTTGCCTTTGGAATTGTCGTTCTGGGGCCGAGGTCGTGGTGGCTCTGGGTCATCTGGATAGTGCTTGCGAGTTCCGACGGCATTGACGGGCATCTTGCGAGACGACTCGGCACGACCAGTTCTGGTGCGTTCCTCGATCCGCTTGCTGACAAAATCCTTGTTCTCGGAGCACTAATCGTGCTTGTGGATCAGCACGTTTTCTCCGTGGTTCCCGTCGTTCTCATTGCAATTCGAGAGATCGCGATGAGCGTGTTCCGTACAAGGGTGAGCCGCTTCGAGATTTCGATTCCCGCGCGTAATCTCGCCAAGTGGAAGACGATTGTCCAAGATTTCGCGATTGGCTGCGCGTTCTTTCCTCCCTTTCATGCTCGCGCGATCGTCATCCCGCAGTCCCTACTTTGGATCGCGACGGCGTTGACGCTCTATACCGGATTGCAGTATTTGGTCGATGGTAGACGCATGATGGCGAGGATGAACCGCCAGAAGTAGGCCGAAAGGATAATCCGTGCCTGAGTGACCCGCATGTTCGCGTGTGGGCGTGACTGTTGATGGAGGAATGATGCGGGCAGAGATTGTTGCGATAGGCACGGAGCTTCTGCTCGGGCAGATCATCGACACGAACTCCACATGGATCGCTGAGCAGCTCGCAGTTGCAGGCATTGACTGCCTCTACCAGAGCCGCGTGGGTGACAACATTGAGCGGATTGTTGATGTCTTGTCCCACGCGCTTTCACGGTCCGACGCGGTTATAACCTGCGGAGGACTTGGTCCTACCCAAGATGACATCACTCGCGAGGCGATCGCCAAGGTCATGGGCGTAGAGCTCCTGCGTGATGCAGACGCAGAGCGAAGAGTCCGCGAGATGTTTGCGTCTCGCGGCCGCGACATGAGCGAGAACAACCTTCGACAGGCCGAGGTTCCTGTCGGGGGACGCATCATCACCCAGGTCATCGGCTCCGCACCGGGCCTGATCTGTCCCGTCGGCGACAAGGTGATCTACGCGCTTCCCGGGGTTCCGCACGAGATGCGAGAGATGGTCACGAGGGCAGTGCTTGAGGACCTCTCTCGACGCTCGGGAGAGACTTCGACGATCCGAAGCCGGGTACTGCGTACCTTTGGAATCGCGGAGTCGAAGATCGCGGAGATCGTCACTCCTCGATTCGAAGCACTCGAGAATGGTGGCGCAGGCGGTCCGCGGATTGCGTTCCTTGCAAGTGGAATAGAGGGAGTGAAGGTTCGCATCACCGTCAAGGCCGCGACGGAGGCCGAGGCACGCGTCCTCCTTGATCAAGAGGAATTGGCGCTTCGCGCGTTGCTTGGCGAGTCTGTCTTTGGCATCGATGACGAAACGATGGAGCATTCTCTCGGCGAGGTCCTGAGAGACAAGGGATTGACGCTTGGCCTCGCGGAATCATTTACCGGCGGCCTGATCTCCTCTCGGATCGTCGCCGTAGTCGGCGCGAGCAGGTGGTTTCGGGGAGCCCTCGTTGCGTACAACGAGGAGGTCAAGTATCAGGCGCTCGGCGTAGCTCCTGGTCCGGTCGTCTCGGCCGCTGCGGCGATTTCCATGGCAGAGGGTGCGTGCTCGTTGCTTGGCAGCGACGTCGCGATTTCGACCACCGGCGTCGCTGGTCCGGACGAGCAGGAGGGGCATCCTGTCGGTACCTGTTTCGTCGGGCTGGTCGTCCGGGGGAGGAGCAGCGAGTCGCTCGTGCTCCGGTTGAGTGGCGATCGACAGAGGATTCGCGAGCTTGCGACAATTGCGGCTCTTGGGAATATGCGCCGGATCCTGCTTGGGCCCTAACCCGCTGAGCAGGTATTTGAGGATCCACCACGAACAGGTGTTCGTGAACTACAGTGATGGAAGTTCGCCAAACGAGCGTCGTGTCGTCGTTGAGCCGTCAGGCCTCGTGGACTGATACAGCCAGGTCTTAACTTGCCCAACCACGGAGCGCCCGAGAGCGACGCAACGACAGTCGACAGCGAAAGAGAGAACAGATGGAAAAGGACAAAGCACTCGATGCGGCATTGAGCCAGATCGAGAAGCAATTCGGCAAAGGCTCGGTCATGAAGATGGGGGAGAACCTCCACCTTCAGATCGAATCAATCTCCACCGGTGCGATGTCGCTCGATCTTGCGCTTGGAATCGGCGGGCTCCCGCGCGGACGCATCGTCGAGCTCTACGGGCCGGAGTCGTCTGGCAAGTCGACTCTTGCGCTCCACGTTGTCGCCGAGGCCCAGCGTAATGGAGGAACCTGTGCCTATATCGACGCGGAACATGCGCTCGATCCGGTCTACGCGAAGGCCATCGGTGTCGATATCGACGAACTCCTGATCTCCCAGCCAGATACCGGGGAACAGGCACTTGAGATAGCGGATATGTTGATCCGCTCGGGAGCGATCGATGTCATCGTCATCGACTCTGTCGCCGCACTTACGCCGCGCGCGGAGATTGAAGGTGAGATGGGAGACACACATGTCGGCCTTCAGGCACGTCTCATGTCCCAGGCACTTCGCAAGCTCACGGGGACCCTCAGCCGATCTTCCACGATCGCGCTTTTCATCAATCAGCTGCGAGAGAAGATCGGGGTCATCTACGGATCGCCGGAGGTGACTCCCGGCGGACGCGCATTGAAGTTTTACGCGTCGGTTCGCCTTGATATCCGTCGGGTCGAGCAGATTAAGGATGGTACTGAGATTGTCGGGAACCGCACCCGGGTCAAAGTTGTCAAGAACAAGTGTGCCCCACCTTTCAAGAGTGCTGAATTCGACATCATGTATGGAACCGGAATCAGTAGGGAGGGTTCGATCCTCGACGTCGCGGTCGATCTCTCGATCGTGAAGAAGTCAGGTGCCTGGTACACATATGAAGGTGAACAGCTCGGCCAGGGGCGAGAAAATGCCAAGCAGTTCCTCCGTGATAACCCTGAACTCGTTATCGAGATCGATGAACGTGTCAGGCAGGCCACGATGACCCCTGCGATCGATATCCCCATTGGAGCCGGTATCGGTGATGACGATCCGATTGAACTTGACGAGGATCTCCCGATCATAAAGTAGCGACGACGGACCAGAGGCGACATAGGGGTGGAGCCAGAACCTCCGACCCTATTGTCGAGGTGCGAGATGGTTCAGGCAGGCAATTTCCAACTGGAGCTAGCGCGGGATAGAGGTGTGCTTGAATTCGTTGATCTCGGGGTGGCCCATCAGGAGGTCAAGCACCCTGTCGACCGTCGACGTAGCAAGCTTCCCGTCACCATTGGGACGAGTCATCACACGCACAAACGCTGCCTGATCGCCCGCGATGAACGTTGGGACGCCGAAGGCCGCGTGCTCTTTTACCGAAGCCTGGTGTTCGGCGCGAATCGTTTCGAACGGCCATCCGCTCTCGATCTCGCTAAAGACAAGATCGGCGTCGACGCCAACCCGGGTGAGTGCGTTGCGGACAACTGCCTCGTCGCGAAGATCATCTCCATCATCGTGTCGAACGGCGAAAAGCGAAAGATGGGCATCCAGGAACCGCTCGGGAAGGCGATCACGCACGACAATCCCTGCGGCAAGTGCAACGAGGTCCGCGCGATGGTTGGGGTCGTCAAACGCGGACAGCTCACCAGGCGCCACATGGGCCTCCGTTAGCGAAAATCCCCGGAACGAGACGTCGTAGTCGGCATCTGCCCGAAGGGCAGCGACGACGTGTTCGTGCGCATTACGCGCGAATGGGCAGCGGTAGTCGAAGTTCACTGAAAAGGTCATGGTCATGCTTGAACGCTACCGTCTCGAGAGACCCCTCCGAGCACCTCCGCAACCCGTGCGATGCCGATATTTGGAGTTATTGCCGACGACCAAGCACAAGGTCGACAGCCATTAGCATCAGCCTGTGTCTGAGATTGTGCGCGCGCGTCCAAGAGATGTGCAGGCGATGACCGGCCCCCTTTCCCGTGCCTTCCTCGAAGACCCGATCGCGGCCTGGCTCTTCCCGCACCCTGAGAGTCGGGCGCGTGACCTCTCCAGGTTCTTCTTGGTGCAACTACGGCATGGATACCTTCCGCGCGGCACTGTGAAGTGCTCATTTGATTTCCAGGCAACGGCAATGTGGATCAGCTCGTGGGCGCGCCCACTTGGGATCGGCGACCGTATCGCGCACCTCCGCATCCCGATTCTGCTTGGTGATCGATTCAATCAGGCCCGGCAGCTGACGCGCGCTCTCGCAAGTTTTCATCCCCGCGAGCCCCACCTGTATCTCGGAACGATCGGAACCTCGCCGGAGGCGCAGTCGCGCGGATATGGCTCGCTTCTTGTAGAGGCATTTCTTGACGATGCCCGGAAGATGAATGTCGGTGCGTACCTTGAGTGTTCCAGCGAACACAATGTCGGCTTCTATCGGCGGTTTGGATTCGACGTGCGACGTGAGGTACGGGCTCCGGGAGATGGTCCGACGCTGTGGCTGATGTGGCGTAAGGCAGACTCGCCGCGAGTCTGACCGACACGCCGAGTCGGGTGACTATGCCCGTGCGGGCCGGCAGTATCAGGTCTGGGGGTTCTGGATGCGATCGACCGAGTCGGACGTAATCAATGACCGGACTCCCTTAGGCGTTCGGTCGCTTTGCAGCACGATCTCGTACAGGATGTCGAGCACGGCGCGAACCGGAGCACCAGGAAGGCCGCGACGCCTTTGGGCGACACCGACGAGCCGGGGCGCCAGTCCCTCGACGGGAATCTGCGCCCACTCACCCTCACGTCTGGCCGAGAGTGCGCCAGAGGGCAAAATTGCGAAACCCGCGCCTTCGAAGGTGAGCGAGGCGATAAGGCGGATACTGTCGGTCTCTGCGTGCGGCTCGAGGGTGAATCCCAATGACTTCGTGACGGCGTCGAGTTCGTCGCGATAGGAGGTTCCACGTGTCGGAAGCAGCAGGGGAAGTCCCCGGAGGTCAGTGAGGCGAACGAGCTCCTGTTTTGCAAGTGGATGAGACTGGGGCATGACGAGCACCAGATCTTCCTCAAAGAGCGGAAAGGTGCGCACCTCCGTTCCCGATGCGGGTAGGCCGAGAACGCCGAGGTCAACCTGACCAGAGGCAAGCTGCGAGTCGAGTCCAACGGTCGAAGCCTCGACGAAAACGAGATGGAGCATCGGATGGCGCGTTGGGGCGAGCTCAATGAGTTGGGGAACGAGCCACCGTGCAGCGGTGCCAATAACACCGAGGCGAACGGTCCCGACAACCTGTTGGGTGAGCGCGGTAACATCGGAACTCATAGCATCGAGCTCGCTGATGATCCGCCTGGCGCGCTCGACAACGAGCTGGCCAGCCTCAGTCAGTCCACTTGTCGATCGATCGACGAGTGGCATCCCGAGCTCGCGCTCGAGCTTCTTGATGTGCGTCGAAACATTCGATTGCACAGTCGCGAGAGCATCGGCCGCGGCGGAGAAGGATCCATGCTCGGCGATTGCGATGATGGCGTTGAGTTGACGGAGGTCCATCGATCCAAATGATAGCAAGTATCTGTACTATGTGTTTGACGCATACACCGTGATCCCGCATACTGGATACGTACTTCAGGGCTCCGTGGATCCCCCCTCCACGCCCTGAAGAGTCATTAAGAAAGGGCCGGATCCCCCCTCCGGCCCTTTCTTTATGTCTGGACTCAGATCTCGCTCTGATGCGAGCGCTGCAGCCGTTCCTACGCCCGTGTACGCCGAGTCCCTGTTAGGAGCGCGCGGCCGGTCCGCCAATCTCTGGCGATCGTTTCGCGCCAAGAGCCACGAGTGCATCTTGGATCCGCAAGGTGAACCGCCGGGCATCCTCGGGCTTTCCGCCGCCTATTCCGGGATATGGCCTCAGTGCGGGACCAAAGATGACATCAATCGGTGAACGGTGCACGCGTGATGAACCCTTTGGAAGGATCCTACGTACGCCTTTGAGATAGACGGGCACCACGGCGACATCGCAGCGTTTTGCGAGGTACGCGGCGCCCCCGTGAAACTCCATCATCTCGTCCGTGAAGCTTCTGCCGCCCTCGGGAAATATCAGCAGGTTGTAGCCCCGATCAAGCAATCCTGCAGCAATATCCGCGCTCTTTCGATTGGTTCGCGTGCGCTCGACCGGAATTGTCGCGAGGAACAGGGAATAGAAGACGCATTTCCACTTGGTGTTGAAGAAATTGTCGACTGCAGCGGCAACCACCATGTTCTTGCGATATTTCGCGGGAATCGCGCACAGGAACGCGAGCGTATCGAAGTGACTCACGTGGTTCGGCGTGAAGATCAGCGGTTGCGGCTCGTCGGCGATAGCGTCGAATCCGTGTACAGATGGTGAGCAGATAAAACGCGAGACGGGACCGATGAAAAGGGTGAAAGCTACATTTCGCAATATCGTTGCTGTGCGGGTGCGCGTCCACTCCGTGTCGTAGTGCACACCGAGATTAGGTCGCTTCGCAATGGCGCCCGAGGCGAAATCGCGTGCTTCCAGCGGTGGCGCGACGGTCTCCTTGTCGTCAGTCATTGTCTAGGAGGAGCGTCGATTGCCACTCTTTGGCGGGGTGTATCTCTTCGAGGGCCGTGGAATCGCTCCGGTTCCCTTTGGGCCGTAGTCCACGGTTCCCCGCTCGATTCCCAGCGCGCGATCCGCCTTCCCCTTTTGCATAACCCGGTAAATCAGCCATCCGCCAAAGGCGAGGTAGATGAGAGCACCAGGGAGGAACTGGAAGGTGGCCTGCTCGAGCCCGAAGAGAAAGGCCGCGAATCCAAGCAAGGCGCGACGTTTCAGAAAGAGGCCAAGAGCCATCAAAGCCGATCCGATGAGCATCGTGATCAGGAAATCGACCGCGCTTGCATGGATACTCTTCGTCGACGATGCGCGTTCGTTGAAATAGCCAACAACCGCCAAAGCGAGCGCAAGTGTCGTCAGGAACGAGCCAATGAGCAGCTCTCGCCGATCAAGGCCGTTGACAATCTCCTTGGTTGTGATGGGCGCATTTGAGGGTTTGGGTTGACGTGGGCCGGGCTTTTGGTGCCACAGCTCCTTTGCAAGTTCAGAAAAGGTGCGCCGAGACGTGCCGGCGTTCGATGAGGGAGTCTCTGTCGCGGGTTCGTCCACGGATACAGGCTATCGGGTTCACTTACCTGTCGGAGACTGCGCCGCTCGCGGTGATCATGTACCACCGCCTGCGCTCTGGCTCGGAACTCTTCTGTCGCAAGGCATCCGAAGGAACGGAGTTATCTGGTGGTGATGATGAAAATACTCTCTGTCGTATCGCCAACCACCGGTTGGGCGGTGATCGCCGCGGTGAGATTCGACTATGACGATGTTGTCTCGGCGACCGCAAAAACACACAGTGTTGAGTCCTCGACATGCCGAGCGTGAGCGACGGTCCAGAAACCAAGGATAGAGTTGGGTGCCTTCAATCTCTGTATCGCAAGCGGTCGAAGACACCGCAGAACTGTCGCTGCGGGCGTTTGGCTCAGGTGGTTAGAGCGCAGCCTTCACACGGCTGAGGTCACAGGTTCGAGTCCTGTAACGCCCACTCCGTGATCCAGGTGAACATCGGGCACAACATGAGGGCTTTGGGTGGGTGAACACATCGGCCTTGAGGTTGATGGTTCGATCAGCGCTCGAGGTTTGCGGAGTTTGACGAGATACCCCGAAATCGCTTCGATGACACCGCGGGAACCTGAGGCCAGAAGACCTTGCGATCCGTGATGAGATCGCTCATCCCACTGTCAGGCTCGCTGCATCGGCACGCGTGTACTGATCTCGTCGCGACCGGATTTTGGATCCGTTGCTTGCCGTGATCAACGTACGCGAACGTTCGCGCTCCCGAGCGGTTTCGAAGGCGCGGCGCGGATTTGTTCGCGTCCGTTTTGCTCATTGATGCAAGTGACGTCGGCACGCCGGCGGTGCGCCCTGTCGATCGAGGTTCCACCGGACCCTAGATCTAGGGGGAGGAGCCGCCGCTGGTTCTGCCGAGACCTGCATTGCGCACGCGAGCGGTCCGATGGCTGTCGGTTTGGGGAGATCGACACTCTGAATCTGGACGTGTCGATTGCGCCCTACCGCGATCGTCCAGAAGAGAGCACCGTGTTCGCACTGAATTGATCTCAAGATCGCTCGACAATCCGTCTTTTCGGGGTTCATGACCGCCAAGAGCGCGGTGTCGCTACGAGGTCGCGGGAGAACTCTTGCATTGAGTGTGTGCCGGTCAGCGCCATGGTCTTGATGAGTCCCTCACGCAGCAAGGCAATCGAAAGGTCAAGGCCAAGTTCTCCGCCGCTCGCGAGACCATAGAGATACGCTCGCCCAATCATGCACGCCTTCGCGCCGAGCGCGAGTGCCTTGGCGATGTCGCTGCCTCTGCGAATCCCGCCATCACAGAGCACGGGAATCGCGTCGTCGATCTCGTCGACTACCTGGCTGATAATACTGATGGGCGACGGTGATCCATCAAGTTGTCGCCCACCATGGTTCGAGACCGCGATCGCGTCGACACCTGAATCCACCGCGATCTTCGCGTCCTCGATTCGCTGTATCCCCTTCAACACGATCGGCCCCTTCCATCTCTCGCGGAACCAAGCGACGTCATTCCAGGAAAGGGATGGGTCGAACTGACTGTTGACCTGATCGGCAAGGGCAACAGGCGATGATCCATCACCGACATTCGAACCACTCAGATTTGCGAATGTGATCGGTTCGGATCTCATGAGATCGAATGTCCATCGCGGATGGCGCGCCCCCTCCCAGAGCGTGTCGATGCCGACCTTTGGGGGAAGAAGGAATCCTCGCCGAATATCTCGTTCGCGACGCCCGAGTACCGGAGTGTCGACAGTGATCACGATCGCTTCATACTGCTGTGTCTTCGCCCGCTCAAGGAGGCTCTCGACGAGGTCGCGGTCTCGCCAGACGTACACCTGGAACCAGTTCCGTGCCTCAGGCGACGAAACTGCGCCCACCTCCTCGATCGAGCGGGTTGCCATTGTTGAGAGGGTGTAGGGAATGCCCGCGCGTTGCGCAGCGCGGGCGACAGCAAGCTCGCCCTCGGGATGGGCGATTCGGGTGAATCCCGTCGGGGAAAGGACAAGAGGCATCTTCATGGACCGGTTGAAGAGATCGGTGCCGAGCTCGATTGATGCCACGTCTGCAAGGACTTTGGGGCGGAAGGTGATACGGGCAAAATCCGCTGAATTGCGTCCGAGGGTGATCTCGTCCTCGGCTCCTCCGTCGATGTAGTCGAAGACTCCCGCCGGGAGTCGCTTCCGGGCGAGGAGACGGAGGTCGTTGATGTTCGCGACGGATCCGAGCCTTCTCTTCGTCGAGTTCCACTCGAAGGTCCGGAATCGCAACACCGACCGCAAGGACCGTATGAGGCTCATGTATTCCCCTATTGTGACTCGTCGGTCGAGACTGTGATGCTCGTTTCACAGCTGAGTGCGCCAACGATACCGAGTGCCGCGGTCCAAACGGAATAGTCGCTGTTCGCGGCGGGGTGCCGCAATGCCACGCGGGGCCCTGCGCCGTCGTCGCCTTGGTGTTGACCGGCAGGCCATAGCCGCCTCCGGCCCTTCGAGGGGGGCGTGGGCGGCAATTCGTCTCACGGGAGAGCGCAATCGTCCATGGCGGGACTCAAACGGGCAAAACCACGCCTCAAGGGGTCCGCTGGAGTCGGAGCGGCGCAACGACTCCCAAGCACTTGCACCTTCCCTAAAAGTTGATAGATTTAGTCAACTTTTAAATATGACTCCTTTAGTCAGGTATCTGCGATTGCCGAGGAGGGGTCCGAGAGGGAACGTTGTGAGTGATTTGAAGGATTTGGAATCTCCGGTCGAAGTGACCAAACGCGCGAGCAGACATCTTCGCGGAGACCTTGCCGAACAGCTCCGCGCACCAGAAGCGAACGTCACCGAGGATGCTGCCCAGCTTCTCAAGTTCCACGGAATCTATGCGCAGGACAACCGGGACTCGCGTCGCGAACGCGTCCAACGAGGCGACGCCCCTGAATACATCTTCATGGTACGTGTTGCAATTCCGGGTGGGCGTCTGAGTCCGAGCCAGTGGCTCGCTCTTGACACGGTGTCGAGCGAGGTCGCGGATGGCTCGATCCGACTGACGACCCGTCAGGCAGTCCAGTTCCATGGCGTTGCAAAGACCCATCTCGTCGCGCTCGCCGGTCGCATCAGCGAGGAACTGATGACGTCATTCGGAGCCTGTGGCGATGTGGTGCGCAACATTGTGATGTGCCCGGGTCTTCACGCGGAGAACCCCGCCGGCCGCCTCGCCCAGATGACGGCTCACCTCGCGACGACACTGAAGCCTGCGTCGAACGCGCATTGGGAGATCTTTGTCAACGGTGACCGTGCGGTCTCTGCCGAGACCGAGGTTGAGCGCGACTTTTACGGATCAACATATCTCCCTCGAAAATTCAAGGTGGCAATTGGACATCCCAATGAAAACTGCGTTGACGTCTATGCACAGGATCTCGGACTGATCCCCGTCGAAGATGAGGACCTCGGCGCCGGTTTCATTGTCGTTGCCGGGGGAGGACTCGGGCGCTCCTATGCAAACAGCGACACCTTCGCCCGCCTTGGCGAACCGCTGACCTTTGCAACATATGACGAGATCGACGAGCTCATTCGTAGTGTCCTCGTCACCTATCGCGAGCTTGGCGGGCGCGTCGACAGAAGGCGCGCTCGGATGAAGTATCTCATTTCGGATCTGGGAATCACCACGTTCCGTCACGAGGTTGAACTCCGCCTCGGACATGCTCTGCGTGAGGCACGGCCCATTCCAACTCCGGTTGGTGTCGATGATCACCTTGGATGGAGAGAACTTCCCGATGCGACGCATCAGGTCGGAATCCGGATTCCGGCGGGCAGGGTGAAAGACTATCCCTCGGGGCCGAAATACAGGGAGGCAATCCGCGCCATCGCGCAACGCTTCGATGTGACCTTCTACATCACGGCGGCGCAAGACCTGCTCGTCTCCCGAATCGCCTCCGAGGACCGAGCAGAGATTGCGGCGATTCTCGAAGCGTTTGGCATCAAGCGTACAGAGGAGCTGGGTCCCGTTGAAAGGGGTGCGCTTGCCTGTCCAGCACTGCCAACGTGCGGTCAGGCGCTAGCGGAGTCAGAGCGACGGCTCCCCGATCTCGTGGGGTTGCTCGAGAACGAAATGCGCTCGCGTTCACTCACAGATCGTTCCCTGCAGCTCCGTATGACCGGATGCCCCAATGGCTGCGCGCGTCCCGCCGTTGCCGAGATCGGCGTCGTCGGAAAGACGAAGTCCACCTACGACCTCTTTCTCGGCGGAGGGGAGCGTGGCGATCGACTGGCGAGGCTCTATCGGGAGAAGGTCACCATTGAACAGATCCCAGGTCTCGTCGCTCCGCTACTCGATCGGTGGAAACACGAGGGATCACCGGACGAGTCTTTTGGTGACTTCTTTCATCGAGCGGTCGAATCATGACGGAGTACCTGCTCGGCGCTGGCCCGGGTGACGCCGATCTGATGACGCGCAAAGGGGCCCGGTTGCTCGCGCAGGCGCAGGTCGTCGTACATGATCGGCTCATTGATGCTTCGGTTCTCTCTCTCGCATCAACAGACGCTGAAATGATCGACGTCGGTAAGCAGGCGGGTCGGTCGAATACCCAGGAGCTGATCAATGAACTGCTCGTGACGCTCGGTTCTGAATATTCGCACGTTGTGCGACTCAAGGGCGGCGATCCCTTCGTCTTCGGCAGGGGCGGGGAGGAGGCCCGGGCGCTTCAAGAGGCAGGAATTCCGTTCGAAGTCGTCCCGGGCGTGACCTCGGCCTTGAGTGCACCGCTTGCCGCCGGTATCCCCGTCACCCAGCGGGGTATTGCAAGCGGAGTGACGATTGTCACCGGTCACGGTCAGGATGGTTCGACGATCGACATCTCGGGTCTCGTTCATCCTGATATCACCCTGGTCATCTTGATGGCTGTTGGGAGCCGGGCGATAATCGCCGAACAGCTCCAACGTGGCGGACTCTCTCGGACGACCCCGGTGGCCGTGATCGAATCGGCATGGACGACCCATCAGCGCGTGGTGCGCAGTTCGGTTGAGTCTCTT
>DAIDIA010000014.1 GCA_027459565.1 Acidimicrobiaceae bacterium
AGACGCGCTCTTCGCGCTCGATGCGGAGGCTTCGCAAGATAGCGTTTCGAACCTTGTGAATCTCCGAGAAACCGCGCTTGGACTCTCCGCGACCGATCAGAGCGCGTCGGCCCTCGCCGTGGCTCTCGTCGGTTGGCACCGACGCTCGCGGTTCTGCTCCCGTTGTGGCTCGCCGACGATATTTGGAGATGCGGGTAACCTCCGGGTCTGCAGCGGCTGTGGCCGCGACGTCTTTCCGAGGAGCGATGCCGCCGTGATCATGCTCGTGAGTGCCGATGATTACTGCGTGCTCGGCAGGCGTCCTGGTTCGGGGCCCGATCGCTGGTCGACTCTCGCTGGCTTTGTGGAGGCCGGCGAGTCGCCAGAGGCTGCGGTGTTCCGAGAGGTTCGCGAGGAGGTCGGACTCGAGGTGGAGTCTCTGCGATACCGAGGAGGTCAGCCATGGCCCTTTCCGGCCTCCCTCATGCTTGCCTACGAGGCGCGCGCGAACCATGTTGAGCTGACGCTCAACGAGGAGCACCTTGAGGTGCGATGGTTCCATCGGCACGAAATCGAGCGGGGCATCGCGTCGGGGACATTTGCCGTCCCGTCACGGCTCTCCGCGGGAGGTCACCTGATCGACGAGTGGCTTTCGGGCGGGTCTGGGTGATCGATCCACGGTGGGGAAGCGACGGGGGACCCGAGGCGATACAGTCGGACTTTTATCGTCCAGGGGAGATCCAATGTCGGAGATACTCGACCGTTCAGAGCGCTTTGTCCAATTGAGCCACGGGCGTACCCGGTATTTCGATGTCGGCACCGGCGCACCGACGATTCTTTTGCACGGTGTGGGCTTCACTGCCGGCGCGACGAGCTGGTATCGCAATATCGAGCAGTTGTCTGCGGGCCTCAGGGTGATCGCCGTCGACTTCGTCGGATGGGGAGTAGGGGACCGCCTCGAGCAGGGTTACTCCTTCGCGTATCTCGTAGATTTTGTCCGCGAGTTTCAAGACGCACTCGGCATTGACTCTTCGAACATCGTTGGACATTCGATGGGAGGGTGGATCGCCTCCCTGTTTGCCTACGAGAGTCCTCAACGCGTCGATCGGCTCGCGCTCACCGCGAGTGGCGGTACCGCAACGCGCACGCTGGCGCAGATGACCGAGTTCGAGCCTCCGGCTAAGGAGGATATCTACGCTCGGATCGCCGCGCTCCCGGGAATCAGCGAGTCCGAGGCGCGCGACTGGACTGAATACGACTGGACGAACATCCAGACTCCTGGCGCGCTCGAGAGCTATCGAAAGATCCTCGCGAACATGAACGTTGCGGAGACCAGGAGTCGATACAACACTCTCCGTCGGTTGCCTCGGATCTCGGCGCCGACGCTCGTCGCCTGGGGAACCCACGACGAGGTGAACGATCTCTCTCTTGGACAAAAGACCGCGGAGTTGATTCCGGACTCCCGTCTCGTCACGTTCGAATGCGGTCACATGGTTCCCCATGAGGCTCCGTCGGAGCTCAACGAGGCGTTGCTCGATTTCTTTCTTGCCTGAGTCACGACCCACCGTCGTGATTTCACGGTCCGTTCGCGCCCGCGTCTCGTCTCAGGGACTGCCAACGACCTAACCGGTCTTTGGCGTGGCGACGGGAACCGGGTTTGAGGCAAGGCGGCGCGCATTCAGCCAGACCTCTCCTCCTGCGCCAGCTCGCGTCGCAGGGCCAAGGGCAAGTCTGAACCAGTCGGCGATGACCCCTGAATCTCGAAGTCCAAGATCGACGACCACGTCGTCGACCCCGTTTCTCATGATGAACGATCGCAGTAGAGATGCAGAGTGCGCGTTCACCGTTCCCATCGACGGCGTTCCTGAGATGAGCACTTGCGCGCCGGGCACCAGACCCGCGATGTTCGTCGGCCGTCGACCCATATCGCGAAAGATCGTTGAGGTAGTCACTTTG
>DAIDIA010000015.1 GCA_027459565.1 Acidimicrobiaceae bacterium
ATCATCGATCCATGGACTCTGCCCTGATTGGTCGAAAAGATCATGAAGTGAGGTCACGTATCCCCTCCAAAGCGGCTCATGGGAAGCTGGCGATCAGGAGATGGGAACAGCTTTTGGAGCCGATTTGAAGACAGGCGCCTCAAGCCGTACCACCGCGAGGTGCAGTCGAACGAGTGCACGAATCATCCACCAACCGGGATCGATCTCACCGGGATTGAGCGCAAGGTTCGCCGAGGTTGGAGCCGCGTGGTGGTTATTGTGCAGTCCCTCTCCAGCAACAAGGAACGCAAGCGATTGCAGGTTATGCGACGTATTGGGATACGGCTGCTTCCCGACAACGTGGCCGAAGGCATTTACGGCGCCGTTGAGCAAAAGGTAGGCGGATGCATGAATTGCGGCGGCGATGAGACCCCATTCCCAACCCAGGGAGAGGCACAGTATGCCGATACCCAGACCAAGGCCGAGAAACGCGTGGTCAAAAAAGATCCGATCCAGCCGGTCTGGCGGAAGATCACGAGCGTAGCGAGCAACGGTGACTCCGTCTCGGGCGACCCGCCGATACAAAAGCGCGTTCGTCAACTCCACCTTCCAGAGTCCGAGCAAAAGAGGCGAATGAGGATCTCCCTCCACATCGGTGAATGCGTGGTGTTTGCGATGGACTGCAGCCCATTCGCGTGGTTTGATTCCGGTTGTCAGCCAGATCAAGATGCGAAAGACGATGCGGAGCGGGGCAGCGATCGTGAGGGCTCGATGTGCCGCGAATCTGTGCAGGAAGATCGTGGTTGAGAACATCGCGATTTGGCATACCGCGGCGGCGCAGAGCACGGCGAGTAGAGGCTGAGGCACCCTTGAACGTTATCAGGATGCGAAACGGCTCAAGCGGAGCCATGGGCGGATATTCGGGAGTTTCCGGCCAAGCGGGAGGGGAAAATGCGCATTGGCCTGTAGCCTGAAGGAGGAAGGTAATGGAGTCGCGACGGTCCGGGTCTGCCGGGTCCCTCTGGAGAACACAGGAGCGTGGGTGATGAGGATTCCAAGGTGGCTTAGACCCGAGGTGAAATCGCCGCGTGACGAGTTGCAGGACGTCCTTGACGACGCAAAACGCTATTTGACAGCACAGACGATGGTCCCGATCAAATCGCTTGGCAGGAAACTCATCTACGGTCTTAGCGGATCTCTATTCGCAGGCATCGGCGTGGTTCTCGGTCTTGTCGGTTTGCTTCGGATTTTGCAGACTGAGGTCGGTGGCACCTTTTCGGGAACATGGACCTTCGCCCCGTACTTTCTCGTTGCGGTGACGGGGCTACTGGCAGCGGCACTTGTTGTGATAGTTGGATTTCGTCGATATCGAAAGCGGGTGAACGTGTCATGAAAATTGGAGAGACATTCAATGGCCATCTCCGTCCGATGTTGGTTAAAGCACTTGCCACATCTGCTGTCGGAGTCTTGATGGGGGTGTTCGAGGCTGATAGTTCGTCGACCTCGGCTGCCTCCTCCGCGTGGAAGGAGATCGAGAGCAAGCTTCACGGCATCTTCGGCTCAGAAGAAGAGAAGAAGAAGGAATCGAATCAGGGCAAGCACATCATGAGATTGTTGGCCGTCATCGTCGCCCTTTTACTGATTTCTTATCTGCTCGGACGACGCCAGGGCCGGGGTCGCGCGACGGTTCTCGAAGTACACAAGGCCTGACGCTTGTGAACGCGCTCGCCAAGACTCTCTTCCGCCGCCTCGTTCGCACTGGGGTGAGGCGTGGACTTGTCGATGGAAATCGACTTTGGCTCTATATCGGAGGTCTGTCCTGGATCGCGAGGTTGCTTCTTAAGCCAAGGCGTCCGATTGTACGAAGGGAGACCCTTGAACCCGGAGAGACTCTCATAGTTGCGAACGTTGCCCGGGAGCGCCATTTCAGACGCAACCGAACGAAAGCACCTCAAGCCGAGTGAATCTCGCAACTCCCTCGGCGGATGCAGGCAAGAGAATTGAGGCAGGCGAGCGAGTTCTCCTCATTGACAGCAAGGATCGTCGGTACCTGATAACTCTCGCAGCAAACGGTATGTTTTCGACGCATGCCGGGATCGTCCATCACGATGAGATCATCGGCCAGCTCGAAGGCATTGAGGTGGTCGCGCATCAGCGAGACGAGAGCAAGAAGTCGACGAGATTTCTCCTGGTGATGCGACCGACGCTCAGTGATCTGATTCTGAAGATGCCTCGCGGAGCGCAGGTGATCTATCCGAAAGATCTTGGAGCGATATTGATGGCCGCCGATCTCTATCCCGGAGCCAGAGTCCTCGAGGCGGGAGTGGGGAGCGGCGCACTATCGATGGCGGCACTGCGCGCAGGATGCATCGTGCGCGGCTATGAGATCCGTGAGGACTTTGCAGCTCGGGCGAAAGCAAACGTGCGTGACTTCTTTGGTTCTGAGGTGAGTTACGAGGTCGAAATCCGCGATGTCTACGAAGGTATTGATGAACGAGGTCTCGACCGCATACTTCTTGACCTTCCGGAGCCATGGCGAGTGCTCCCACATGCTCGAAGTGCCTTGGTACCCGGAGGAATAATTTGCGCGTATCTACCGTCGATCAATCAGACAGCTGAATTTCGATCGGCTCTTGACCGTGGAGACTTCGAATTCGCAGAGACCTTCGAAATCCTTCGCAGGACCTGGCATATCGAGGGCCGGTCGGTGCGCCCCGACCACCGAATGGTCGCCCATACGGGTTTCGTAACGACAGCGCGTCGCGTTCCGGGACGTACCTCTCGACGTCGAACGATGGAGACGACGCAGAGAGAACCAAGCCTCAATACCGATGAAACCACAGAGATCGACTCCGAAAGTGCCGGGTAACAAGGGATCCGGCGGATAGCACAGGCGCGAAGTGGCGGGTTCTGTCAGCCCTGCTCTATAAAGATGCATTCACCGGGACACTCCTCGGCCGCCTCGGTGACAGCGTCCTCCAGGGCATTTGGCACATCAACCATGCATTGACTTCCACCCGGGTTGTTCTGCACCTCTGCGCCCTCTTTGACATAGGCAAGACCGTCATCTTGCAATGAGAAGACGTCTGGGCAGATCTCCTCACAGAGACCATCACCCGTGCACAGATCTTGGTCGATCCAGACCTTCATGCTGCTCCTTGTAAATGTTGGGACCTCTAACGATACCGGACGGACCGCGAGTCATGAGCATACGGCCTGCTTTTTCCGTGTTAAAACCATAATTTGAACCGTGTGTGACCGTATTTTGTGTCGAGTAGGTGTAACGTCCGCGAGGGTAGTCGCTTATTGCAAAAAGGTGGTGTGAAGTTGCAAGATTCGGACGACAAGAACCCGGCAAAGCACCTGGCTGAACTGGAGGAGGAGGTCGCATTTCTCCGCCAGCGCCTTGCGGAGGCCCCCCAACGCGTGCGGATTCTCGAGGAGAGACTGCTTGAGGCAAAGGGCCACCTTGCGCAGGCGACCGTCCAAAACGAGAAGCTCAGTCTCATGCTCGGCCAGGCGAAAGAAAACATGGCCTCACTTCGCGAGGAGGTCGACAAACTTTCTGAACCTCCGAGCGCCTATGGAACCTTTGTGCGCGCAAATGACGACGGAACAGTGGACGTTTTTGCAAGTGGGCGCAAGATGCGGGTAAGCGTCGCGCCCGAAATCGACATCCCCAAACTTCACCGCGGCCAAGAGGTCGCGTTGAATGAGTCCTTCAACGTGATCTTGGTTCGAGACGCGGAACACTCCGGAGAGGTTGTCACGCTGGAAGAGGTGCTTGAGGACGGAAAACGAGCACTTATTGTTGGTCGAGCTGACGAGAATCGCGTTGTCGAGATCTCCGAATCACTCGCGGAGACGAAGCTTCGAGCGGGCGATTGGATGCTCTTCGATACACAGAGCCAGATGCTTATCGAGAAGCTTCACCGGCCCGAGTTTGAAGAGGTCGTTCTCGAAGAGGTGCCCGACGTTACCTACGAGGATATCGGCGGTCTTGACGAGCAAATTGAGGACATCACCGATGCCGTAGAACTCCCGTTCTTGCATCGCGAACTCTTCCTCGAACACCACTTGCCTGCTCCCAAGGGAATTCTTCTTTACGGCCCTCCTGGGTGCGGAAAGACACTTATCGCGAAGGCTGTCGCAAACTCGCTGGCAAAAAAGGTTGCAGCGACGACTGGAAACCAAAACGTTCGGAGCTATTTCTTGAATATCAAGGGCCCTGAGCTGCTGAACAAGTGGGTCGGGGAGACTGAGCGCCAAATCCGTCTTGTATTCCAGCGGGCTCGCGAAAAGGCCGAGGAGGGTGTTCCGGTAATCGTCTTTTTTGATGAGATGGATTCACTCTTCCGGACGAGAGGCAGTGGCATCAGCTCCGATATTGAATCGACAATCGTTCCGCAGCTCCTGACCGAGATCGATGGAGTGGAGACGCTGAAGAACGTCATTGTCATTGGGGCGTCAAACCGCGAGGACCTCATCGACCCTGCGATATTGCGGCCCGGCCGTCTCGACGTGAAGATCAAGATAGAGCGGCCAAGCGAGTCAGCGGCACAGCAGATTTTCGCGCGGTACCTCACGGCAGACCTACCGCTCGATGCCCATGATGTGATGGAGTTCGGTGGCGGGGATCCGGAGAAGGCTGTACAGGTCATGATTGAGTCAACCGTGACGGAGATGTACCGCACTGATTCGCACAATCAATTTCTTGAGGTCACCTATCAAAATGGTGACAAGGAGACGTTGTATTTCAAGGATTTCGCCTCAGGAGCGATGATCGAAAACATCGTCAGGCGTGCGAAGAAGCTTGCGATCAAGAGGTCAATCGCGAAAATGGGCCGTGGTATTCGTCTCAGCGATCTCAAAGAGTCTGTGAAGCAGGAGTATAAGGAGAACGAAGATCTCCCGAATACAACGAACCCCGACGACTGGGCGAAGATATCTGGCCGCAAAGGTGAACGAATTGTGTATGTTCGGACAATTACGGATCATGGAGATCATTCGACCGGTGGCCGCGCGATCGAGCGAGTCGGCACAGGGCAATATCTTTGATCGGGTCTTTGTAGAATCTCAAACTGAATTGATGCCTGTCACGCGAGATCTGTCAATGGGATTTATGCCTCAACTAGCGTCGGTACCATGTCAATAGCCAAGATCGTCGGACTCGAAACCGAATATGGGATCCACGTCACCGATCCAGAGTCGGATCCGACGAACGGCTCTTCGCAGCTGATCAACGCCTACGTGCAGGATCTCGCCGGGAGAATCGACTGGGATTTCGATGACGAGCACCCAGGGCAGGATGCCCGCGGCTTTCGTGAAGGTTCCGGCGTTCCGGTTATCGAAACCCATTTAGTGAACACGGTCTTGACCAATGGCGCGCGTTACTACGTCGATCACGCGCATCCTGAGTATTCGACGCCGGAATGCTCAACCGTTCTTGAGTTGCTTGCCGCCGACCGGGCCGGGGAATTGATCCTTCAACGGTCGATGGACGCTGTCCGTCGATTCATGAGATCCGGAGAGCAGATCGTCATTTACAAGAATAATTCTGATGGCAAGGGGAATTCGTATGGCTGTCACGAGAATTATCTCGTATCTCGTTCGCTTCCATTCAAGGATCTCGCCGCGCAGTTCACCGTGCATCTGGTGACTCGGCAAATCTTTACAGGCGC
>DAIDIA010000016.1 GCA_027459565.1 Acidimicrobiaceae bacterium
CCTCGAGTTCTTGTCGCAGTTCGAGGTAATTGAAGATCTCTCCGTTCAGCACCGTCCAGACCGTTTCGTCCTCGTTCGCGATCGGCTGGGCGCCGGTCTCGAGGTCGATGATGCTGAGCCGCGCGTGCGCGAGTCCGCATCGCGGCAAATCGAGCACACGGAACCCGTCGGGCCCCCGATGGCGCAAGGTTCGGATCATTCGGTCGAGATCGGGCCGGGTGTGCGCCTCCTCGGTGATCACGACCCCGGCGATTCCGCACACGTCGATTTATCCCTCATCCGACGGGCCAAGCATCAGACGTTTCCTCGCCTCTCAGACGCGCTTGTGCGCGACGAATGCCGCGATCCGGTCGACCGAATCGAGATTGTCGGGATGCAACTCGTCGTCCAGTACCGTGATCCCATAACGCGCTTCCAGATGCGCTACGAGTTCGAGCGCACCGGTCGAGTCCAGGATTCCGAGCGACGTCAACGAGTCGCCATCCGTCAGATCGATCGGCCCGCTCGTCAGGAGAAAATTTTCCGCGATAAATTGCCTGATCTCGGCGCGCAAGTCCATGCGAGCAGCTCCCTATCTACCCTTTCGGCGAAAGTATATCCTGCCCGTTTGATCACGAGCGGATGTGGATCACGGTTCCGCCGGCGTCGATTCTGAGAGAATTTCTGACTGATTTGGCATGCCCCAAGGACCCATGACGGCTCTGCGTCTGCTGCACGATGCGCTCTGGGAACGCGGCGAGGCGGCCGGGTCGAGGACCCGGCTCGCCCTCGTCGCCGACGGCCAGAGTTATACCTTCGGTGAACTCCTCGATTCCGCGCGACGCCTCGCGACGGCGCTGCGCGAGCGCGGTGTACGCCGCGGCGATCGGGTTGTGATCGCGCTCGAGAACTCCTGGGCCTGTGTCGTCTCGATCTACGCCACCCTTTTCACGGGCGGTGTGATCGTGCTTATCCATCCCCAGACCCGTGCGGAGAAGCTCGCCTTCCTCCTTCAGGACAGCGGTGCTCGGGCGTTGATCGCGGAGGGACGGCACGGAGCCGTCGTGGCCGCGGCCCTCGATCGGCTCGGCGAGCGACCGACAACACTCGCGACCGAACCCACGGACGGTTCCTCGACGGACTCCTTCGAGGCAGTCGTCGCGGGCGCGGCGCCCGTCGCCGCGCCGGTGCGCGTGATCCCGCTCGATCTTGCCGCCATCTTGTATACCTCGGGGAGCACGGGCACGCCGAAGGGCGTGATGCAAACACATCAATCGATGGTGTTCACCGTCGGCAGCCTCGTCGAATATCTGCGCCTGAGCGCGACGGAACGTATTCTCTGTGTCCTGCCGCTCTCCTTCGACTACGGCCTGTATCAACTCTTGATGACGGTAGCGCTCGGGGCTTGTCTCGTGCTGGAGCGATCGTTTACGTTCCTCGGACAGATACTCGAGCGAATCTCGACCGAGAGCATCACGGTCTTTCCCGGCGTTCCCACGATCTTTGCGACGCTCCTCGCGGCTGATCGGCGCACCCCCTTGCGGTTTGCTTCGGTGACCCGCGTGACCAACACCGCCGCGGCGCTCCCCGACGACTTCGTCGGTGGCTTGCGGGAGATCTTTCCGCAAGCCCTGATCTACCGGATGTACGGACTCACCGAATGCA
>DAIDIA010000017.1 GCA_027459565.1 Acidimicrobiaceae bacterium
ATGAAACCGGCGCCACCGGTTACGAGAAGTCGCATAGTCATCTAAGGGTAGTTGGCCGACCGGGTCACTGCCGCAGGTGGATGACATCCGCGGCGTCGAGTTCGAGCACCTCCGCGCCCGTACTGACCTGAAGATGTCCGGCTTGCGTCACGCCGATCGCGTCGGCTTCGAAGGTGCGCCCGCGCTGTTCGATGCGCACCCGGCGTCCCAGCGTGCCGAGGACCTCGCGATAGCGCTGCATCAGTTGCCCCTCGAACTCCGGGTCTCCGAGTCGCACGTAGTCGCGCGCGATGTTCTCCAGCATCGCGGCCACGAGCGCGTCTCGGTCGACGACGCGACCCGAGGCGAGCGCCAGCGTCGTCGCCCTCTCGCCGAGATCATCGGAACCGGTCTCTGGATCCACCGGAGCCTGGCCGCCGGGCCAATGGAGATTGATCCCGATGCCGACGACGAGCGCGTGGCCAGCGTCCGTCTCGACGATCTCCGCAAGCAGGCCCGCGACCTTCTTGTCAAGATAGAGGAGATCATTTGGCCATTTGAGCGAAACCGTCACGCCCGAGAGTTCCGCGATCGCCTGTTGCGCGCCGAGCGCGACGGTCGTCATCACGAGGTGGAAGCCATCGAGCGCGAGCGACGGACGAAAGAGCATCGAGCACAACAGCGATGACCCCGGCGCGGAGACCCAACTCCGGCCGAGTCGTCCGCGCCCCGCGCTCTGCAGATCCGCGATCGCGACCGTTCCCTCCGGATCACCGGCACGCGCTCTGTCCACGAGATAGCGATTGGTCGAATCGATCTCGGTGAAGTGCGTCGGCCTCGCGAAGAGCTTGTTCACCGCACTAGCCTCGTTGTCGGGCCCGTTTCGGGCGGCACGGATCTTGAATGACATCAGCATATGACCAACCATGTACAAGACAGAGCGGGGAGCACGTGTTCGAGAAAGTCCTGATTGCGAATCGGGGTGAGATCGCGATCCGGATTGCGAGGACCTGTCGCGAACTCGGGATCAAGACGGTCGCGATCTACTCCGAGCTCGACGCGAACGCCGCACATGTGCGCGCGTGCGACGAGGCGTACCTCGTCGCAGGAGCGAACCCGATCGCGGGGTATCTCGATATCGAGGCGATCGTCGCGGTCGTTCGGCGCTCGGGTGCGGACGCGGTGCACCCCGGATACGGATTCCTCGCGGAGAATGCCCAGTTTGCCCGCGAGGTCGCGCGCGCCGGCGCGGTGTTTGTCGGGCCCCTGCCCGAGACCATCGAGTTGATGGGTTCGAAGATCAGTTCGAGGGTCGCCGCCAAAGAGGCCGGCGTGCAGGGCGTGCCCGGACACAACGAGCCGATCACGCGCGTCGAAGAGATCGTCGACTTCGGCAATCGCGTGGGCTGGCCGATCGCCATCAAGGCCTCCTACGGGGGAGGCGGACGCGGACTCAAGGTGGTGAGCGGTCCTGACGAGGCGAAGGACCAGTTCGAGGCGGCGACGCGCGAATCGCTCGCCTACTTCGGTCGATCCGAGGTCTACCTCGAGCGCTACCTCCACGCGCCACGCCATATCGAGATGCAGATCATCGCGGACAATTTCGACAACGTCGTCTGGCTCGGAGAGCGCGACTGCTCCTCCCAGCGGCGACACCAGAAGCTCATCGAGGA
>DAIDIA010000018.1 GCA_027459565.1 Acidimicrobiaceae bacterium
AATTCGGCCGCAGGGTCGCTGCGGCAAAAGGATGCTTCGGTGACCAAGTCGCGGCCACTTCGCTTCTTCGCCTACCAGCTCGGCGAGGCGGTCGGTGGCGTCGTCGGACAAGACGGAAGGGCGCTCGCAACCCAACGCGCGAGCCTCGACCTGATCGCGCGCGCCGGATTGTCGGTGAATCCCGAGATTCAGGTATTCGAGGACCTCGATGGAGTCGAGCAATTCTGTGCGGAGCTGCTCGCTCGGCGCCATCTCCTCGACTACGACATCGATGGCGTCGTGATCAAGGTCAATGAACTCGCCACCCAGGAGCTCCTCGGATCGACCTCGCATGCGCCGCGCTGGGCGATCGCGTACAAGTTCCCACCCGAGGAGCGCACGACCTTGCTCGAGGACATCCTCGTCTCGATCGGCCGGACCGGGCGGGCGACCCCCTACGCGAAGATGACGCCGGTCGTCGTAGCGGGATCGACGGTCGAATTCGCGAGTCTCTACAACGCGGATCAGGTCGCCCTCAAGGACGTGCGCCCCGGTGACACCGTCATCTTGCGCAAGGCCGGAGACGTCATCCCCGAGATCGTTGGTCCGGTTCTTGCGAAGCGACCCGAGGGATCTGTCCCCTGGGTCTTTCCAAAGCGCTGTCCCAATTGCTCTGCGGAGCTCGTACGCCTCAATGACGAGAGCGACACGTACTGCGTGAACCTCGACTGTCCTGCACAGAGGGTGCAGCGCATCGCATACTTCGCCTCGCGCCAGGCGATGGACATCGAGGGACTCGGCGAGCAGCGTGTCGAACTGTTTGTCAAGAATGAGATCCTCAACGATGTCGCCGATGTCTTTGCACTGCGCCGAGAGCAACTGCTCGGCCTCGAGGGATTCGGTGAGATTTCGGTGAACAACCTGCTCGGATCGATCGATCTCTCACGCCGCCGCGGCCTGACCCGGCTGCTCGTAGGTCTCTCGATCCGACACGTCGGGCCGACGATCGCGATCGCCCTCGCCAAGCACTTCGCGGATCTCGACGCGTTGATCCAGGCGAGTGCGGAGGAGCTTGCATCGATCGATGGCATCGGTCCCGCGATCGTGGGATCTCTCCGGGCCTTTTTCTCCTCGAAGGAGAATCTCGCCGTGATCGAGCGGTTGAGAGCGCTTGGCGTGAGCTTCGCGTCCGATCGCTATGTTGCATCGACCGAGGTCAAGGGCCAGAGTCTCCTCGGGCGCTCGATCGTCGTCACGGGAACGCTCGACAGATTCAGCCGCCAGGAGGCCGAGGAGGCGATCATCAGCCGTGGCGGAAAGTCTCCCGGGTCGGTGTCGGCGAGGACGTTCGCGGTGGTCGTCGGGAGAGACCCCGGGCAGTCGAAGGTCGTTCGTGCCGAGGAGCTGAACATCCCCGTGCTCGACGAGGATGCGTTTCTCCGTCTTCTCGAGAGCGGTGTGATCGATCCCGGGCGCGCGGACTAGTCGCCGGTTGCGGTGATCGCGCGCAACGCATCGAGTGTGGCCTCTTCCCGGGGAGACGATGAGGCGTTTCGCAACGCGAGCAGCTTTGTCATATTGCCCTCGACACGGATCTTCCCCGACAAGAACGCGCGCATGCCGACCTGCGCATCGCCATCGAGGAGGATCGAACGCGCGATCTTGTAGTCGAGCGTGAGCTTCACCTCCGCCTCATCGAGCGCACCGAGCGATATGCGAAAGACCCCGTCTCGGCTGTCGACGTTCGCGAGGATGTTCTCCGGGCTGAACGGAGCGTTCTTGACGACGAGATTCATGGTGATCGTCGGTCCGGTCGCGCCACCGGAGCCCTCGACACCTGCTCGTGCATAGATGTCTTTTGCCGCCGAGATCCATTCGTCACTCAGGAAAGGGAAGGTTGGCATCTCGATTCATCCTTTGCGCGTCAACCGGTCGTGGATTGGGGCCGATCAGAGCCCGGAACGTGTTCAACCAACTGGCCGATGACGTGCCGCGTTGTCACTTCGTAGCGTCGCCGCCGGTTGGCAAGAGGTTAGCGGGATGTCGGGCGATCGACACCGACACGGTGAACGTTCCGACGGGCGAGAGCCCGCCGGGGTCGGTATCGACCGTTTCGGTAGCATGGATCCATGGCCATCACGCTGTTGGAGGGGGCGGAGCCGCTCTCGGGTGGCCAGGGTGAGGATGCGGTTCTCTTGATCCACGGGTTCACCGGTCAGCCCTTCACGATGCGTCCGCTCGCGCAAGCATTCCTCGCGGCGGGCTTTCGCGTCGAACTGCCCCGACTTCCGGGACATGGGACGAACGTGGAGGATCTCGAGAACTACCGGTTCGCGGACTGGATGGCATGCGTTGAGTCGATCTATCGCGATCTCGAGCGTTCCTGCCGGCACGTCGTGGTCGTCGGGCTCTCCATGGGCGGAACGCTCGCCTGCTGGCTTGCAGAGCACCACGAAGGGGTCGCGGGGCTGATCCTCATCAATCCGCTCATCGAACAGACCAGCCGCGCGAACATGGACGCGCTGCTCGCTGAGCTCGAGGCGGGCAGGACGACCTACCCCTCGCCAAGTTCGGATATCAAGTGGCAGGGCCGCATCGGGGAGCGTTATGAGGCAACGCCGATCCGGCCGCTGCTCTCTTTGCTCGAGGGCGCGAAGTCCGTGCGCGGTGATCTTGCCAAGATCACCGCTCCGGTCCTTCTCCTTTCGAGCCGCGAGGACCATGTGGTTCCGCCGGTGACCGGTGACACTATTGTCAGAGAGGTCCATTCGCATGTCGAGCGCATCTACCTTGAGAACAGTTATCACGTGGCTACGCTCGACTACGACGCACCCGAACTCGAAGCGCGAGCGGTTGCATTTGCACGAAAGGTGGTAGGGGCAAAATGACCGCCGAATTCACGCCAGAGGAGGTCGCCTACGTGGCGACGCTCGCGCGCCTCAAGCTCGACGATGACGAGGTGCTCCACTACGCGGAGCAGCTCAACGCGGTGCTCGGCCACATCGACGCGATCCGCGCGCTCGACCTGGCGGGGATTCCCCCGACCTCGCACGCCTTCGATCTCGTCAACGTTTTGCGCGACGATGTCGTCGAGTCCGGCGTGGAGCGCGACGAGGTGCTCCGCGCGGCTCCGTCTGCTGAGAGCGGACGCTTCCGGGTTCCGCCGATCCTCGGCGAGGCACCGTGAGCCCCGATCTCGCGAGCGCCTCCGCGATCGCGCACGCCGTGCGAACGGGTGCGACCAGCGCCCGGGCGGTCGTCGCCGACGCGCTTGCGCGCATGGCGGCCCAGGAGGAGGTCCTCCATTGCTTCAACACGGTGACCGCCGAACCGGCGCTCGCACTTGCGGACGAGATCGATGCGAGGGTCTCGCGCGGGGAGGATCCCGGACCACTCGCCGGAGTACCGATCGCGCTCAAGGACAACCTCTGCACCCGCGGCGTTGCGACGACGTGCTCGTCGCGGATCCTCGAGGGTTGGCTTCCCCCCTATGACGCGACCGTGGTCGAACGGCTTCGCGCCGCAGGCGCGGTCTCGGTTGGAAAGACGAATCTCGATGAGTTCGCGATGGGATCGTCGACGGAGAACTCCGCGTTCGGTCCAACGCGCAACCCATGGGATCACACGCGCGTTCCCGGAGGCTCTTCGGGGGGAAGCGCCGCCGCGGTCGCGGCGGGCTATGTGCCGCTTGCGCTCGGCTCCGATACCGGAGGTTCGATCCGTCAACCCGCATCCTTCTGCGGTGTCGTCGGTGTCAAGCCGACCTACGGACTCGTCTCGCGTTACGGACTCATCGCCTTCGCGAGCTCACTCGACCAGATCGGACCATTCGCGTCCACCGTCGCCGACTCCGCGTTGATGCTCGAATCCATCCTCGGTCACGATCCGCGCGATTCGACATCGCTCGAGAGGGTGCCGACCTCGATCGTCGACGTCCTCTCCCGGGGCGTCTCGGGCCTTCGCGTCGGAGTCATCGGTGACTTTTTGGCCGATGCCGACGACACCGT
The DNA here is from genome assembly GCA_027459565.1 of Acidimicrobiaceae bacterium. Classification (GTDB taxonomy): domain Bacteria; phylum Actinomycetota; class Acidimicrobiia; order Acidimicrobiales; family Bog-793; genus CAIVND01. Next base: position 3,987 of record DAIDIA010000018.1, read on the forward strand.
CGTCTCCGCGGTCAACGGAGCGGCCGCGGCACTCGCGGCTGCCGGTGCGACGGTCGATACCGT
>DAIDIA010000019.1 GCA_027459565.1 Acidimicrobiaceae bacterium
GGCGCTCGCGCAACTGCTCGTCGACGTTGTTTCGAAGAAGCTTGCGGACCTGACCGTCGATCCGTCGGTACCGAGTGATCAACCCGAACCGGACCACGGTGTGATCTTCGACTTTTACCCTGTCAGCGGAGAGCGTCGCCACCTCTCGTGCACGATCACCACCGACCAGGTAGACCGCCACGATCCCGAGAGCTCGACGTTGACCTTCGTCGACCTCACGGACTGGCTCCACTCCCGAGGCGAGCTCGTACGGAGCGAGGCGCGTCTTCAGATGATGGCCGACGGTGCGATGGAGGGCGTGGTGGTGTTCGACGCCGACTACCGGATCACCTTCGCGAACGAGCGGTTTGCCGGGATGGTCGGGACCGAGATCGATGCGTTGATCGGCGTTGTGTTGGATGACCTGACATTCGTCGAAGATCTCGAAGAGCTTGAAAGGATGAAGGTACGTCGCCGCCAGGGTATCGCCGAACAGGCCGAGCATCGGATACGTCGAGTGGACGGCACGGTGCTCTGGACGATCAAGTCGATCACTCCCGTCATGGACGAGGAAGGAAACTTCACCGGTGCATACGCGTTCTTCACCGATGTCTCCAAGAGGAAATTCGCGGAGCAGCAGCTCGCCGAGAACGAACAGCGGTTGCGTTCGTATTTCGAGAATGTTCCTGTGGGAATCGTGCTCGCTTCACTTGAAGGTGAGATCCTGACAGTGAATCCCGCGTTGTGTTCGATCACGGGAATTTCGAGCGACGAGCTGATCGGCCAGGACATTTCGCGGTTCACGGGAACCAGTCCGGGGCGTGGACGCCAGGAGCTGCTCGAAGCGCTCGTGTCCGGCGACACCCCGTCGACGACCATGACCTCGGAGTTCGTTACTCCCGACGAGCGGACCGTCTGGATAGAGACCACCGTCTCTTTGATGCGCGATTTCAGCGGCGAACCGATTGAATTCGTCGCGGTGGTCGCCGACGTCAGCGAGCGACGGCTGACCGAGCAGGCCAAGGACGAGTTCCTCTCCGTCGCGAGCCACGAGCTGCGTACCCCACTGACCTCGATCCGCGGAGCGCTTGGACTCCTCGTCGGAGGCGTTGTCGGCGAACTTCCTCCTGCCGCATTGCGGATGCTCGAGATCGCCGTCTTGAGTACCGATCGGCTCATCGGGCTCATCAACGACATCCTTGACCTCGAACGTCTCACGACCGGCAAGCTTTCGCTCGAGATTGGCGCTTGGGATGCGACTTCGATGGTGTCGCGCGCGGTCGAGGAGATGCGTGGCGCCGCCGACGTGGTGAACGTCGAGATCCGTGCGTTGTCGATCGAGGGTCGGGTCTGGGCCGATCCGGACCGGATTATCCAGGCCCTCGCGAACCTCATCGGAAACGCGATCAAGTTCTCGCCGCCGCATTCGGTCATCGAGGTGACCGCGGAGGTCGTCGGCGACGACGTCCAGTTCAGCGTGATCGACTCCGGACCGGGGATACCCGAGGACCAACTCGAGCGGGTGTTCGAGCGATTTCGTCAGGTCGATGGCTCCGACACCCGCGCCAAGGGCGGTACGGGCCTCGGACTCACGATCAGTCGCAGCATCATCGAACAGCACGGCGGCCAGATCTGGGCAGAGAGCGTGCTTGGCGTCGGTTCGACATTCAGATTCACACTCCCACGAGTCAAAGCCGTCGAGGCCGTGGATCCACAGGAGGGTTCAATTGCCCCGAAGGTGCTGGTCTGTGATGACGATGCGCTTGTGCGCGAGGTGGTGCAGACGATGCTGACCGGAGCCGGATACCGTGTATGGACGGCCTCGAACGGGTCCGAGGTGCTGACGCTCGCCCGGGCGGTCAAACCGGATGTGATCGTTCTCGATCTCCTGATGCCCGGTGTTGATGGGAGGGAGGCGGCCGCGATCCTCAAGCGCGACGCCGAGACAGCGGAGATTCCGATCGTGATCTTGAGTGTGCTCTCGCCCGGTGAGGTCGAGGTGGATGAGGCGTCATCGTGGGTGGACAAGCCAATCCGAGGTGATTCGCTCCTCGTGGCGCTCCGCGAGACCATCGTCGGAGAACGCGCTCAGGTCCTCATTGTGGAGGACGATCCCGAACTCTCGGAGGTGCTTGCAGCGACGCTCGGACACCTCGGTCTCGAGGTGAGACAGGCGAAGAGCGGGAGGGAGGCGATCCAGCTGAGCTCCGTGGTGCCCCCCGAACTCCTCGTTCTTGATCTCGCGCTCCCGGACGGGGATGGTTTCAGCGTGATCGAATGGATGCGCAATCAACTGCTCCTCAAGTCGATTCCCGTGCTTGTCTACACCGCCTTCGACCTCACCGAGCAAGACCGGGAACGGCTCCGACTCGGAGAGACGAGATTTCTCACCAAGGGGCGTGCCTCGCCGGAGGCACTCGCAACGAAGCTTGAGGAGCTTCTCGACCTGGTCACCAATCGAGCACCCCGAAAATGACGCGCCGCATCCTGCTGGTTGACGACGAGGAGATGATCCGCGAGGTCGTCGCGATGAGCCTTTCGCTGGTCGGCGGTTGGGAGGTGCTCTCGGCTGCATCAGGCGAGGAGGGGATCGCGGTCGCGACCCGCGAGCGACCTGACGCCATCCTTCTCGATGTGATGATGCCGGGACTCGACGGC
>DAIDIA010000020.1 GCA_027459565.1 Acidimicrobiaceae bacterium
AGAATGGCGATGAGCGGACCGACTAATGCGTTTTCGAGAATCGTCCAGAAGCCATGACCATGGATGAACAGTGCGTTCCACACGTGTTTTGGAACCAGAACGGCCAAGAAACCTGCAATCGTGTAGCCGATCACCAGCTCCCGTCGGAGCATCGTGACGTCAGCGACGCCGTAGCTCGCAGCGTCTGACCAAGCGGCCGGGGAGCGCAACTTAGCGGCCCATGAAGATTGCTCCAACTCCTCTTGTCTTTCGGTTGAGACACCCGTCATGGCCTCGTGATCATGTCCATGGCCCCCGCCCTCTTGGATGCGATGACGAGCCGTCTCGACAAGACCAGCGCGAAAGACAAACCCGCCGAGGAGCGCGAGAAGGATGATCATGATCGGGCCGCCGACGAACTCTGCAGCCATGAACTGCCAGCCGAGAAGCACGAGCATGACGATCCCAAGTTCGACTACCAGATTTGTCGAGGCGATCATGAAGACCATCGCAGCGATGAAGTCTGCGCCCTTGGCAAAGAGCGATTTTGACATCGCTGTAGCCGCATATGAGCAGCTCGACGACACCATGCCATAACCAGCGGCCCGTCCGACCGCTGCGGGTCGATGGTTGCCGAGTTTTGCCTGCAGCTGCTCTTTCGAGACAAACGCCTGAACGACTCCGGACAAGGCGAAGCCAAGAACGAGCGCCCAGAGCGTCTCCCAGAACATGAAAAAGCCCTCGCGAAGGCTCCTTCCGATGTCGACGAGCAGCGAGACGACTGCGATGAGGTGCATCATGACCTGACCATGCGAGCAATGGCGGCGGACGCCTCGCTGATCCTGTCATCGGCCTCTTTGCCACCAGCGGCTACAGCGTTAACGACGCAGTGCGCCAGGTGGCCATTGAGGAGTTCAAGGGCAACAGCCTGCAGGGCACGGGTTGTCGCCGAGACCTGATCGAGGATGTTGATGCAATACTTATCCTCTTCGACCATACGTTGCAATCCGCGGACCTGACCCTCGATGCGACGGAGTCGTTTGAGCACGGCGGACTTCTCGTCGACATAACCGGGCATAGTCATAGGGAGACCCTCCTTTTGAAGAAAGTATACCCCAATGGGGTATTGAGGCGACGGATGGATCTCGCGTTAACTCACCGTAAAGGAGGCCTCCATCCCGTTGGCATAGTGCCACGGGATGTCACACAGCAGCTCGTAAGTGCCGGAACCAAGAGTGAGGGTCACCCAGCTCCGTGATCCAGAAGAGATACCGTCACCCGGTCCAGCCCCACACGACGTCGAAGCTTCACCGAGGCTTTGTGCCTCGTCAATCTTGCCGTTGCCTGCAACGGGTCGGGTTCCGAGTCCGTCGGCGGGCATGGGCAGCACGAGGAACTCGTGGTTGAGCTGGCCATAGTTGGTGACGACGAAGGTCACCTGACCCGCCGAGATGCCCGACGGACTCGGGATGATCCGCAGCATCGTCGGGGATTGACCCATCATTGCACCACCGTCGTAGAGACCGACCTGAACGACCTGAGTCGCCTCGTGCAATGGCTGACACGAGGTCAGAGCTGCCGGGCCATGCCGATCAAAGCCGCCAACCAGCCCGGCGACGAGAGCTACGGACGCAGCCGCAAGCATGACAATGGCAAACAACAGGATTCCGTGAGCGCGACTATGCGTGCTCATTAACGTTCTCTAAGTGTCGAGAGCGATTTCCGAAACTCCTCCTCGTTGATCTCGCCTCGCGAAAAACGCTCGCGGAGGATCGCTTCGGGGTCCGACATCGGCCCAGTGCTCTTATCATGGCTATGTCCCAGATATCGCACGAGAGCGACGACGCCAAACACGACGATCGCCCAGAAGATCACCATGGCGATGGCCATGATGACCCACATTCCAGCTCCCCATCCTTGGTAACCCCATCCATACATCATTCGCAACTCCTCCATCCGGCTGTGTCCAGTCTGTGGCGGGGCTTTGGAATCACGCTAGAGGCGAAAGTCCCCTGGACTGCCCTCGTCGCAAGACTAGATGACGCGTGCAAAATCAGATTTCGGTGGAGTTTCTCTTTTGGAGTCCACGGGAGCAACTGACTTTCGTTCGAAGTGATGCTGGCGAAGTCGGTTGGCATTGGTGACCACCGATAGCGACGAGAGCGCAGGGAACTTTAAAAAGTTCATTTCAGCCTCCATTGCGGTGTCCTCTTTTTCTGGGCAGCCTCAGCTTGGGTTTTGTGATCTGACAAAGCGGCATCTATCAGGATATTTTGTGAGCCCGGAACGCGACCGCAAAACTCGTCTCCTCGAGACTCTCGGAAGTTGTTACGTCAGTCAAACCGTATGCCGACGATCACGGCGAACATTGGGAGCTCTCGGTGGGGGAGCTGTTTCGGCGTGCCCATTTCCTTCCTCCTTATGAGGAAACTCGCATCGGAGACCTAACCGAGGAGGAAGAAGCCGCCTTCGCCACGGCGCTTGCGGAGTGAGTTCGAATTCTCCGCGGAGCCCGGTCGTAGTTGACACTGGCGTGTTCGGGGCGCGTCTTAGTCCTCGCAGCCTGCGTGTCGAGCTCTACCAGCCAATCCTTGTCGGTCGACCCGTTTTTGTTAGCTTTCAGACCGTCGCTGAGCTGGCCTAGGGAGCCCGGCCTGCTGGTTGGGGAGCGACTCGGCTGCAGCACTTAAACGACTTGATTGGTCGGGTCGAGATTGTTTGGCCAGGCCCTCTGCTCGTGGATATCTACGCCCGGTTGCGCGTCGATTGTGAGCTTGCTGGACATGCCCTCGGTCAACGGGCTCACGACGCAGATCGATGGATCGCTGCAACTGCGATTCGACTCGGAGTTTTGCTGGTCTCACATGACAGTGTTTTCCGCAATGCGCCCGGACTCATCCTTAAGACGGCACTTCCCGAGAACTGACCAATCGAGGCAGTGATCGCCCCAATGGTCATCGCACTCCAAATGCTGTCGCTAGTACTGGTCCCCCCTGACGCGGATCTGACGCGGCAGGGGGGTAAATGGCCGTCAATGCCGGTAGGCTGAGGATAATAGAAATAGCAGGTCATGGGCTCTTTTTATCACTACTTGCAGGTCGTGGTGACGAGTCGGCCTATAAGCGGGGATCTGACAACAGATCGCAGGTGTCCTCACCGCTGCTGCAAAGCCCTCCGCGACATTCTTCAACCAAATAGAGCTGCCCCGATCTTCTCCGCAGCCTCTCGCTGCATCGTCGGCGTTACATGGCTATAAAGATTCATGAAGAGTGACGGATCAGAGTGACCGAGTCGTTCTGCAGCCACCTTTGGTGGTACACCGTTCGCGAGCATGAGTGTCGCACAGGTATGGCGGAGTCCATGAGCGGTGAGCCGTGGTAAGTCGAGTTCTTCGGTGTATTTGCCAAGCAGTCTCGACAGATACTGCGGATGGTAGGGACCGCCATCGGGTTTGGTGAACACGTAGTTGCTCTCTACATAGTTGTTCTCCGCGAGTCGTTCTATCTTCTGCTGTTTTTGCTGCGCCTTGAGCACCTTGATCAGTCCCGCGTCGATGTCGATGCCGCGCACCGCGTCCTGGCTCTTTCCCGACGAAGAGACGATTTCGTGACCGAGATAGGTGGAGAACTCGACGACGTGGACGACGCCGGAAGCAAGGTCCACATTTGGCCAGCGAAGTGCGACAAGTTCACCGATTCTCAATCCTGAACCCATAAGGAACGCCCAGATCGAATAGGTCCTATCCCCTTCCATGAGACCGAGGAAAGTTCTTGCCTCATCCGGTGACCAGTGACGAGGCATTGATCGCCTCGCCTTTGGCTGGGGGATATGGAGGAGCGGGTTCACCGCGATGATGCCGCTTGAGGTCGCCAATTTGAAGGCGCCTGAGAGTGGAGCCCGAGCCAGTCGGATGGTGTTTGGGGAAAGCGGCTTGGTCTTTGCTACCCCATTCTGCGCCTTACCCTTTGTAGTCCCTTCCATCTTTTTCACCCTTATGACCCCACCCTCTTTGAGGAGCTTCCGCTGCCAGGTGAGGAGGATCTCCGGGGTGATGTCACGCACACGTTTTTTTCCGAGGTAACCCCGCACCCACGTAGCGGCGTAGATGCGATAGTCGTAACGGGTCTTTGGTGAGAGTCGCTGATCCGCGTCGAGACCATCGAGATAGAGGTCTAAGAGTTCGTCGACGGTTATGCCGCTAGGCGATGGTTTGACAAGCCCCGCGTCGACCTTGCCGAGCAACTTTCGACGCGCCCTCGCGGCTTCGGTTGCTGTGAGAAATCCACGACGTGTGATCTGCTCGCGACGACCCGACAGTGGGTCTTTACCGAGCGTGACCTTGAAGTACCACTGGCCACGAGCATCGGGGTAAACACCTTCTGGTTTCGCGGGCATCACACCTCCATGAGAACGTTTTGGTTCTCACGATGTTCTCACGGGGGTGTTACGGTCGCAAATAAAAACGATGATAGGTCGCTGACCCGCACTTATATGGTCGGGCTGGCGGGATTTGAACCCGCGACCTCTTGACCCCCAGTCAAGCGCGCTAACCAAGCTGCGCTACAGCCCGAACTGCGCCAAGCGTAGTCGCTCTCTCCCAGTGTCACTTTCGCCGTGTCTTACTCGTGGATCTCAACCATGATGGGTTGCCCTTTGGATGATCCAAATTGTTCGGTAGATCAGATACACAACCGTTGCAAATACAAGGAACTTGAAGTGCCAGGGCGCCTTGGGACGGACCTCACTTAAGTCCACCGATGATTGCTCTTCCGGCGATGCCCGGCGCAGTTCACTTTTGCAAAGGGGGCATTTGTGCGTACCCCGCTTGTCGATCTCCACCGCCTCGCGTGTGACGAGGCGATTGCAGTGTTCACACCATTCAACTTCGTCTTGTGTCATCGACGTATGCCCGGTACTTTTAGCTCTAGTGCCCACCGCGAATGCGCACACGGAGCTTGAGTGTCGTCGGTCCAAGTTCAAACCGCTCGCGAAGAGATCGGCTGAGATATCGCAGGTAGCTCGGATCAAGTTTACGAGTGGTGAATAGCGTGATTGTAGGCGGGTCGATGGCCCCCTGGGCTGCGTAAAGGATGCGCGCTCCCGGAGACGGATGAGCAGCCTGAATGGATTTCAGGACCTCGTTGAGCCTTCCGGTGGGAATGCGGCGGTGGTACGCGGCGATTGTCTCTTGCAGGGCGGGAAGAAGGCGATGGACGCCAAGACCCGTCATTGCGGAAATTCTGAGAACGGGTGCGTAACTCAAGAACGCGAGCCGATCCTCGACCTCCGCGGTGACTTCATGCTTGCGCTCCGTCGACAGAATGTCCCACTTGTTCAAGACGATCAGTATGGGACTCCCCGCAATGTCGACTCGCTCAGCGAGACGCTGATCCTGATGCGTGACGCCCTGGGTTCCATCGATAACCAGTAGCGACACGTCCGCCCGATCAATAGCTGAAAGCGAGCGCACAAGCGAGTAGTACTCGCTTCCCTCTCCGATGCGCGACCGGCGACGAAGCCCCGCAGTGTCAATGAGCCGGAGCGGACCGATCTCGGTTTGGACGATTGTGTCAATAGCGTCGCGTGTGGTACCAGGAATGTCGTGCACCACGCTTCGCTCGTCTCCAACGAGCCGATTGAACAATGTCGATTTTCCAACGTTCGGGCGACCAACGATTGCCACGGCCGCGACCGCATCCCCGTCCCGCTGTCCCGCTGGAACGTTCCGCGGTCCGGTTTCGCCTCCACGAGGAGTCCTGCGGCTTCCGTCGTCCGCGACCAGAGGAGGTGGAAGACGAGAGATCAAGATGTCGAGGAAATCGCCGACTCCTCGGCCGTGTAGCGCGGATATCAGCACGGGTTCCCCGAATCCCATGGACGCAAGGCTCCATGCCTCGGCCTCGCGGTTCTGCGAATCCACCTTGTTCGCAGCTATGAGAACCCGGGAGGAGACACGGCGGAGAATCTCCGCGACTGCCTCATCTTCGGCAGTCGGCCCTGTCGTGGCGTCGAGCACAAAGACGACGACGTCAGCCGATTGCACCGCCCGCAACGACTGCGCGGTTACCTTCTGGTCAAGATCATCTCCGCGCTCGGTGACTCCCCCGGTATCGATGATCACAAACTCGCGCCCACACCACTCGGCTTTGAGTTCATACCGGTCGCGAGTGACGCCCGGACGTTCTTCAACGATCGCGGCGCGTCTTCCGACGATTCGGTTAACGAGAGTTGATTTTCCAACATTGGGACGTCCGGCAATCACGACAACCGGTAACCGCTCCGTGCGCATGGCGTTGTCGACCGGATGCTCTGACTGGCTCATGAGACTCGTACTCTCGGGGCGCGATTCATCTGGCGATACCCGAGCGCTCGCGCGAGCGACGCCCCCGTGGCCTCGACGACCTCGACGTGGACTGGAAGCTCTCCCGGCGTCGCTCCGTCAAGAAAGCGGCCCTCCGAGAGACAGACATCGGGAAGAAGGTACCGGCGCGAAGGGTCCCGACCGTCAAGTGTCCGCCCGATATCCTCGCCGGTCAAGAGACCAGCCACTGAGATATTCCCCCCAAAGAACCGATTATCGACGACCAATACTTCGATGTCGGCAAGACCCGCTCGATCGAGAATAGGGGTTAGCACCTTTGAACCATATAGTCCCGTGATCACGGTCACCCCTGGCGAATTCACTTCATTTGCGCGTCCGACTCTTTGGGCAGGTGCCGAACGAATCGTTGTTGGAGCTCTATATCCCAATGCGGGCGCCCCATCGATCGAGGCAAAGAATCCACCACGTACTGCCTCGGTATTCGATGATCGTCCTTCGAATGTCTCCTCGAAAAGACGCGCCATGCCTATTCCATTTTCGTGCTGTGCGAACTCGTCGTACTCTACGAGATCTGGAAACGGTCTACCCGCGATGAGGTAGTACTCATCGGAGGCGTAGACCATGCGTCGGCCGAGACAGGAAAGGAAGGTCTCCTGGAACTCCTCGACGATATCGATGATCCTGTTGGCCTCCTCAACGCTGTGCTCGCGCATGGCGGGTTCCGTTGAGAACCTGCTAACTCCAAGAGGTACGACACCGACCGAGGCGAGCTCGGGAAATCGTTCAAGCACGCCGCCAAGAGTGTCAGCGAAGATCCAGCCGTCGTTGATTCCCGGACAGACGACGACTTGACCATGAACCTCGATCTTGTAATCAAGCAGCGCGCGTAGCCACCTTAGGCTGGTGGCGCCGCGGCGGTTTCGAAGCATTCGAGCCCGGATATCGGGGTCGGTGGCGTGAATCGAAACGTAGAGCGGCGACAGGCGTTCTGTGACGACGCGCTCCAGATCGATTTCGGTGAAGCGGGTGAGCGTTGTGAAGTTCCCATAGAGAAAAGAGAGTCTGTAATCGTCATCTTTGACGTAGAGGCTCCTCCTCATCTTCTTTGGAAGCTGGTAGATAAAGCAAAATTCACAGTGGTTGTCACATGTACGAATCTGGTCGAAAAGCGCTGAAGAGACCTCTGCGCCGAGAGGAACACCGGCGGGCTTCTCGATCGTGATCTCCATTGCCAATCCGCCCCGGACAATCTCGAGGTCCACGCTTGCCTCGTCCGAGAGCAGTCGGTACTCGATGATGTCTCGAGGGACCTTCCCGTTGAGAGATCGAATCTCGTCGCCCGCAGTCAATCCAGCCCGGTCTGCGGGGGAGGATGCCGTTACGCCCACGACCTGCGGAAATGGCATGGCACTATCCTACCCGTTTCCCTAGGTAGCCTAGGTCCGTGAATGTCGACAGAGTGTTGCTTGCCGAGCCCCGTGGATTCTGTGCTGGTGTCGAGATGGCTATCAAAGCACTCGCGTGGATGGTCCGTATCTTTGAAGAGCCCGTGTACTGCTACCACGAGATCGTGCACAACCGACTTGTGGTCGATGAGTTCACCCGTCAAGGGGTGATCTTCGTCGACACCATTGACGAGGTGCCCGCAGGAGCTCCGCTGATGCTCTCGGCCCACGGCTCCGCACCAGAGGTCGAATACGCCGCTGCACTCTTTGATCGCGTGGTCGTAAATGCTGTCTGTCCTCTCGTGACCAAGGTGCATCACGAACTCAAGGTCCGCGCGAACAAGGGTTACACAGTCATATACGTTGGTCACGCAGGTCACGAGGAGGCTATCGGCACGATGGCAGTTGCTCCGAGCGTCGTCCGTCTCGTGGAAAGCGAGGAGGAAGTTGACGCGTTGGAGGATCTCGGGAGTCCTGTCGCGCTACTCGCGCAGACAACGCTTCCGCATGATGAATGGTCCGGCATCGCGAGTCGTGCCAAGGAACGGTTTCCTGATCTCTGGATGCCCGGACGTTCCGACCTGTGTTATGCAACGACAAATCGTCAGGCCGCGCTTCGCGCCATAGCAGGTCAGTGCGATGCAGTGATAGTTATCGGTTCTGCAAATTCGTCGAATACGGTGTCTTTGACCCACGTTGCCACAAGCGTTGGCTGCCCCCGCGTGCTTCGGATCAACGCGCCGAGTGAACTTCCCGATGACCTCGAGGGCGTCGTCGGTGTGACTGCGGGCGCTTCCGCACCAGAGTGGCTCGTGGCTGAAGTTGTGGAGTATCTGAGCCCAAGAAATGGAACCGAGCGCGTTCAAGCGATCGAGGAAGATGAGTATTTTCCTCCACCTCATCAGCTTCGCGATCTACTGAGGACCGTGTGGAGTGCCGCCTCGCTCGCACTCGGTGTTGTTCCGGACGGGCTTCCGCCATCGAGCGAGGATCGTAACGTCGCGGCGGCGACGATGCTGGCGCACTCTGGATGAATCAACGCGAGCAACGAAGAAGACGCCAGATAAATGAGCTTGTCGATAACGTCGCAATCGAGGAGTTCAACGCGGCGCATGGCAAACCACAGCTTCCTCCCGTGGCAATCGTCATCGCGGCCTATAAGGAGCGCGAGAACATCGGCGCCGTCGTCGCAACAATGCCAAAGTCATTGTGTGGACTCGATACCGGGGTCATTGTTGTCATAGACGGCGAAGAGGATGGAAGTGCCAAGATCATCCGCGACAACGGTGACTACGCAGTGGTGGCTCCCGTGAACAGAGGTCAGGGGGCGGCGCTGCGTCTCGGCTATCGCGTAGCGCGTGACTATGGCGCGAAATACATCGTCACGGCGGATGCGGACGGTCAGACCGACCCAAACGATCTTGAGGGTGTTCTCAAGCCGCTGGTGGACGATGCGGCGGATTTTGTCAATGGATCCCGTCGCCTCGGTAAAACCGAGTCGCGCGGGACGATTCGCAATATCGGTGTGGTCATCTTTGCCGCGATCATCTCGACGCTTACCGGCACTCAAGTCACCGATACCGCGAATCCCATCAGGGCAATGCGTGCCGATTTCTCTGGACAACTCACCCTGGACGAGCCGCAGTTTCAGGCCTCGGAACTTCTGATCTCCGCAATAATGTCGGGTGCGCGCTACCAAGAGAGGCCCGTAACCATGAAGGCAAGGTCGAAGGGGTCATCCAAGAAGGGCGGCAACTTCTCCTATGGTGCGAACTACGCCAAGGTAGTGTTCCGCACCTGGATCCGCGAGCGCGCCAGCAGGGCCTAGACCGCAGACTTTGCCGCAGCCCGAAAATCGAGCCACGTAGCTCGCAATCCCTCCTCCAGGGTGTACGCAGGCGCATACCCGAGGCCCCTCGCTCGGGAGGTATCGACAATCACGGCTGGCATTTCACCCGGTTTCCCGGCTACGTGTGTCGCGCCGATCGCGGTCTCGGTAGCAACGCAGGTGAGTTGATGAAGCACATTCATCGAAACCGAACGCGCCGCTCCGATCGTGAGGACGTTCGACTGCGAGAGCGTGAGGCCGAGCAATATGGAGGAGACGGCATCGGTGACGAACACGTAGTCACGGACCTGCTCACCGTCGCCGTATATCTCGATTCCTCCACCGACAAGTGCTGCCTTCATCATTCTTGCAATTACGGAGTCTTTCAGCTGCATACCGATTCCGTAGATATTGGTGAATCTCAAGGCAACCGTCGTGACTGCGTAACTCGCGGAATACGCGCTCAGCAGCATCTCCGCTGAAGCCTTCGTCGCTCCATAAGGCGTGAGCGGAGCCAGCGGGCTTTTCTCGTCAATGGTCTCGTTTCCGATATTGCCGACAACGGCGTTTGTCGAGGCAAAGACGAATCGATCGACGCCTCGAAGTCGGCACTGCTCGAGGAGGTAGTGCGTCATCAGGACGTTCGTTCGGAACACTCCATCGGGGTCGTTCACGCTTTGAAGCACTGATGTAATCGCCGCGAGATGGATCACGGCTCCCACGTCGTGGTTGAAGGCCCTTGCGACCTGCTCCGGGTCCCGGAGGTCGCCAACCTCCTGGATTACAGGAGCAGAGGCATCCGGGAAGGGATTGAGGTCCGCCACGACAACGTCGTCACCTCGCGCCAGCAGTGCACGTACCACGTGTTGTCCAACAAATCCGGCACCGCCAGTTACCAAGACCCTCACTGAATTCCCCATCTGCGACGAAAATATGAACGAACGAGAATAGAAGTTACACGTGCGCGAGCGCGTGCTGAATCACCGGACCTTCGGAATGTCATGACCTCTTCCGTTCTGTCCGGCGAAGCTGGGCCTCCGCCTCTGCCTGCGCGAGCTCCATGCCGACACGGATCTCCTCAGAGAGAGCTGCCGTAAGTGTCCGAGATACGCGCGATGAACCCCCATCAGCCATGCGGTACACAGCCGTCTCGATCGGCTTGCCAACGCAAACCACGACCCGTGCGGGTCGGATCCAGACCGATCCACGCGGCATTGCCCTTTCGACACCTGCCATTCCAACCGGGATCACCGGAACGCCGGCTCTGAGGGCGAGGTAGGCGGCTCCCTCGCGAATCTGCGGAACCGTCGATCCCGATCCCCGCGTCCCTTCGGGGAACACAACCAAAGGTTCACCTGCATTCAATACCTCTAGCGCGCGTCTGAGTGCCTC
>DAIDIA010000021.1 GCA_027459565.1 Acidimicrobiaceae bacterium
GCACCCATCAACATCGCCCCTGCTCCACTGACCAGCGCAAGGATGTAGTACTCCACGCCGCGGATACCCTCGTTCTCGAGGTATCCGGTCGCGAGCATCGGCGCGACGATCAGGATCGACGAGACCAGCACCATCAGAAACACCGAGAAGCCGTCGACGTTGACGATCTGGGCGACCGCCTGAAACGGACCGCCCTTGGTCACATCGTGCCAGAGGACCAGCGACGCGACGAGCGACGCTGTCCCGATACCCATCGTCAGCCCCGCATAGGTGGTGGTCGCGAAATCCTTCGGGATCACCGCCACGAGTCCGAGCATGACCAGCATCCCGCCGAGCACGATCAGTTCCGGCAGGATCGCGGTGTAGTTGACCACCGGTAGGGCAAATGCGCTCGCCAGCACCGCAATCACTTCCCTTCCATGGGTGACAACGCATTCACGGTCGAGGAACCGGTCGACTGGACCTGATGGACATGGGCGATGAGCTGGTTCACACTCGGCTCAATGCGATCGAGCACCGGCTTGGGATAGACGCCGAGGAACACGATGAGCACGATGAGCGGCACGAGCACGAGACGCTCACGGGTCGATACATCACGAAAGGGAACCGCGTCGGAGTCTGCGTCGCGGCTGCCATGGAAGACCTGCTGGAAGGCCCAGAGCATGTAGACAGCCGAGACGACGACACCCAGAATCGACACAACCGCCCACCAGCGATGGGCAGAGAACGTACCCGCGAGGATGAGGAACTCCCCCACGAAGCCATTGAGCCCGGGAACGCCAATCGACGCGAGCATCACGAGGGTGAAGATTCCCGCCATTACCGGTGCGCAGTTCTGGAGACCGCGAAGCCTTGGGATCTCGAATGTCCCGGTCCTGCGAAAGATCATCGCGATCAGGAGGAAGAGCGCCGCGGTGTACAGACCATGATTCATCATCTCGACGACTGCGCCGCTCACGGACTGACCGGTGAGCGCGAACGCCCCGATCACGATGAACCCCATGTGCGAGAGCGAGGAGAAGGCGACGAGTCGCTTCAGGTCGCGCTGTCTCGCCGCAACCATTGCGCCGTAGATGATGCCGATGACGCCGAGGGTCAGAAATACGGGGGCAAGCATGATCGTCGCGTGGGGAAACAACTCGAGGTCAAACCTGACGATTCCATAGGTGCCGAGCTTGGCCATCACACCACCGAGGATGATCGAAGCCGAGGCAGGAGCCTCCGCATAGGCATCGGGAGACCAGGTGTGGAACGGCCAGATCGGAGCCTTGACCGCGAAGGCGAAGGTGAACGCGAGCATCAAGAGGACGCCCTCGGTTCCGCTCACGTGGGTATGCACGAGCGAGCGGATGTCGAAGGTCAGGACACCCGTCTGGTTCTGGTGCATGAACGCAAGTGCGATCGCCCCCACGAGCAGGAACGCCGAGCCGAGGAAGGTGTACACGAAGAACTTCATCGCTGCCCGGTTTCTGCCCTCGTGGCCCCAGTTGACCATCAAGAAGTAGATCGGAATCAGCGTCGCCTCGAAGAACAAGAAGAACATCAGGAGGTCGAGCGAGAGAAAACTTCCTAGGCATCCCGCCTCGAGCAGCAGCATCCAGACGGAGAACGACTTCGCGTTCTGGCGCGCGTTCGCACCCGCGAGCACAAGGGGAAAGAGCAGCGAGGTCAGTGCCACGAGAAAGAGCGAGATCCCGTCGACACCGACGGTCCACGAGATCCCGAGGCCCGGTGCCCACATATGGTTCGAGAGCATCTGATAGCTGCCATCGGCACTCCGGAAGAGATCGATCACCGCTGCGGTGATGCCGAGCACGGCGATCGCGGCCGCGAGCGTTACCGCACGGATGAGTCGCCTCGCGTCCCTCGGAATCGCCGCCACGAGCACCGCCGCGAAAACCGGCACGAGGATGATCGCCGTCAGGAATGGGAATGCATGCTGCTGGGCGGCGATGCCAGACATCTGGGTAGCCATCACAAGGGACGCGTGACCCATCACAGACCCGACCGAATCATGAAATAGGCGACCATGACCACAAGTCCGACGATGATCACGAGCGCGTAGGAGCGCACGTACCCGGTCTGGACGCGGCGCAGCTTCGAAGCTCCGACTTTGAACAGACCGGCGACTCCATTCACGGCTCCGTCGATGATCTGACGATCAACGATCGTTGCACCAAAGAGCGCGAGGGCACTTGAGGGACGGGCGATGAAGCGGTCTATCGATGCGTCGAGAAACCACGCCATGGAGAGAAAACGCGGTTCGAGGGCCGGGCGGTTCACGGTATTCCTCCAGAGTGCGAGCGCCATTGTCGCGCCACCGATCGCGAACACCGCGTCGGCGATACCGAAGAGCCACAGCTGCAGTGTCGAATCGGTGTTGTGCAACTGACTTGCCCCGACGACGGGAGCGAGCCAGGACTCGAGGAAGGTGAGATGCGAACCGAACGGCAGATTGATGAGCCCGCCGAAACTCGCCAGCACGGCGAGGACGATCAGCGGCATGCTCATCGTCCACCCCGCGTCGTGGGGATGAAGCGATCCCTCCCCGGTCTCTTTCCAGCGCGGCTCTCCAAAGAAGACAAGCAGGTACTGTCGGCCCATGTAGTACGCGGTGAGTATCGCGGTGAACGCCCCCACGACCCAGAGCGCCGGACTCACGACCCACGCGTTCGACAGGACGTCGCCCTTCGCCCAGAACCCCGAGAAGGGAGGCACTCCGGCAATCGAGAGCCAGCCGATGAAGAACGTTGCGGAGGTCAGTGGCATCAACGCGCGTAGTGAACCCATCTTCTTGATGTCCTGCTCGTCGCCCATCGCGTGGATCACCGAACCGGACCCAAGGAAGAGCAGTGCCTTGTAGAAGGCGTGCGTCAACATGAGAAAGATCGCCGCGTCATATGCCCCGCAACCAACGGCAAGGAACATGTAGCCGAGCTGCGAGACCGTCGAATAGGCAAGCACCTTCTTGATGTCGGTCTGTGCACAGCCGATGGTCGCGGCGATGAACGCCGTCGCCACGCCGATCCAGGCAATCACGTGGCCCGCGTCGGGCGCAAGGTGAAGGATCGGACTCACGCGGCACATGAGGTAGACGCCGGCGGTCACCATCGTCGCGGCGTGGATCAGCGCGGAGACCGGCGTGGGACCCTCCATCGCGTCCGCGAGCCAGGGAAAGAGTGGAAGTTGCGCCGACTTTCCCGCGGCCCCGACGAAGAGCAGCAGGGAGACAGCGGCGAGATCGACGGACGAGAGCGATGAAAGGCGCGAGAAGATCGTCGTGAAGGTCAGGCTGTGCGTCTTGTCGATGAGGAGGAACAGCGCCAGCAGGAAGCCACCGTCTCCGACGCGGTTGTAGATCATCGCCTTCTTCCCGGCGCTCGCCGCCGAAGGGCGGGTGAACCAGAAGGCGATCAGGAAGTAAGAGCAGACGCCGACGCCCTCCCATCCGAGAAATGTGATCAGGAGGTTCTCCCCGAGAACCAGCATCAGCATTGAGAAGACAAACAGGTTGAGGTACAAGAAGAACTTCGGGAACTGTTCGTCGTGTTCCATGTAACCGACGGAATAACAGTGGATCAACGCGCTGATGCCCGTGATGAACATCGCCATGGTGAGCGAGAGCGGATCGACCTGGATTCCAACGCCGATCGACAGTTGACCTGCAGTGAGCCAGGTGAACCAGTTCTCGACGTGCAGTCGCGCGCTCGCGGGCTCGGCGGCGACGCTTGCAAAGACAAGGACCGTGACGATGAAACTCGCCAGCACCATCAGGGTCGCTATCCATCCCGCCATGGGATTGCCGATTCTTCGGCCAAATGCCGCAAGGATCAAGAATCCGACAAGCGGGAAGAGTGGGATGAGAAATGAGGAGTGAATCACAGTGATCGCGTCAACCCTTCAGCAGGTGCTGGTCGTCAGCGGTGGCACCGACGCGGCGTCGATAGATGGCAACAATGATCGCAAGCCCTACGACAACCTCGGCCGCGGCCACGATGAGTACGAAGAAAACGGAGATCTGTCCACCGACGTCATTGAGCACACGCGAAAAGCTCACGAAGGTGAGATTGGCTGCATTGAGCATCAGCTCGATGCACATGAACATCACGAGGATGTTGCGCCGGACGAGCATTCCGACCGCGCCGATCGTGAACAGAATCGCACCAAGCGTGAGATACCACGAGACGTTGACGGTCATGACTTGAACTCCGCAGTCTCGCGATCTCGATCCGTCGAGGGGGCGTCCTCGCCATGGCGCCGACTCAACACCACAGCGCCGATCACGGCGACCACAAGAAGGGCAGAGGTGACTTCAAAGGGGAGCAGGTAGGTCGTGAACAGCGATTTACCGATCACATTGACGTTCGCACCCTGATTTCGCAGGGCTCCCGCTACCGAGGGCGCTCCGGTCGTCCAGTCGCGAGATCCCAGATAGACGATCTCGAAGAGGACGCAGATTCCTACGAGACCGGTGAAGAGTCGTTGGCCCTTGAACGTGTCGGCAAAGACAGTCTCACGACGGTCGACGCCGAGCAACATGATGACGAAGAGAAACAGCACCACCACCGCCCCGGTGTAGACGATCACCTGGACGGCCGCGAGGAACTGGGCGTCTTGTTCCACAAAGAGGACGGCGATGCCGAACAGCGTCATGACGAGCATCAGGGCGGAATGCACCGGGTTCTTGTACAGCACCACGCCGAGCGCGCCGAGGACGACGATCACCGCGGCAACGACGAAGGTGATGGAATCGGGCAGTGTCGCCGCTGCGAGAAGTCCGGACATCATCGGACCTTCCCACCAAAGCGAACGGGAATCTTGTTGCGCGCGACCTCTCTTATCGAGATGTTGCCGGTCTTCGCGTCGTCGCGCTTTCCGGACTGCCCGCCCTCGGGCTCGCGAACCCCATACCCGAGCTCGCCGGACCATTGGACCTCGCCCTCATAGGCGGCAGATCCCGCAGGCGAGGTCGCCCGCATCCACGCGCTCGTATAGCGGTCCTCGCCCTCGCGCCAGTCCTCCCACGGAAGATGCTGTGGTCGACCCTCGTCATCGACAACGAGTTCTTTCTTCGTGTAGATCGCATCGGCGCGCGAGGTGAACGAGAACTCGAAGAGTTTGCTCTCCGTGATCGCCTCGGTGGGGCACGCCTCGACGCACAGGTCACAGTGGATGCAGCGGAGGTAGTTGATCTCGTAGACGAAGCCGTAGCGTTCCCCGGGAGAGGTCGGATTCTCCGGTGAGTTGTCTGCTCCGCGCACATAGATGCAGTCCGCCGGACACACCGCCGCGCAGAGCTCGCAGCCGATGCACTTCTCCATGCCGTCCTCGTAGCGGTTCAGGACGTGCCGGCCATGGAGTCTCGGAGGCTTGACGCGCTTTACCTTCGGATATTGAACCGTCACGCGCGGTTGGACGACCTGCTGAAGGCTCTGCTTGAATCCGCCGAAGAAGTTCAGTTTTGCCATCTCAGTGCCCGATCCTCTCTTGAATCGTGGACTCTCCCAGTGCAGCGACACGCCGCATGCGCGAGACCTTGGAGGCACGCAGGATCAGCAGATAACCAACAAGGGAGAGTCCGATCATCGCGAATCCCCAGGCGGCATTGACGAGAACTCCCGCGACGACGAGCATCCAGGCGAGCGAGAGCGGGATCAATCTCTTCCAGCCAAGCTCCATCAGCTGGTCATAGCGAAGGCGAGGAAGCGAGGCACGGATCCAGACCTGGATGTAGCAGAACACCGCGGTCTTGGCGCCGAACCAGAGAATCGGCCAGAGCCAGGTGAGGAAATGGAACCCGGGTCCGTCTGGACCCCCGAAGAACAGCGTGACGACCACGGCGGACATCGTGATCGTGTTCATGAATTCCGCGAGGAAAAAGAGTGAGAACCGAATCGAGGAGTATTCCGTATGGAATCCGCCACCGAGCTCTGACTCGCCCTCGGCAAGGTCGAAGGGCGGGCGGTTCATCTCCGCCGTCGAGGCGATGAAGAAGACGATGAAGGGGACGATGCCGAGCCTGATGATGTTCCAGTCCCAGAGGTGCCGGGCCTGGGAGTCAACGATGGCACGAAGCGAGAGCGCGTGCGACTCGAGGACAACGGCGATGACCGAGAGACCGAGCGCGGCCTCGTAGCTGATCATCTGTGCACTTGCACGGACCGATCCCAGCAGGGGGTACTTCGACCCCGAGCTCCAACCGGCGAGCATCACCCCGTAGACCGCGACGGACGAGAGTGCGAGGAGGAACAGGATACCGATCGGCGGATCGGCAACCTGGAGTTCAACCGTGTGGTGCGCGATGGTGACGGTTCCGCCCACGGGAACGATGGTGAACACCAAGAATGCGGGGAGGAGCGTCAGGTAGGGAGCGAGGACGAAGACGAACCGATCCGCGCGTTCGGGAATGAGGTCCTCTTTGAAAAAGAGCTTCGTCCCGTCGGCCAGCGTCTGGAAGAGTCCGAAGGGACCGGCCCTGTTCGGGCCGATCCGTACCTGCATTCCCGAGATTGCCTTGCGCTCGAACCAGATCATCAGCATCACCGATACGAGCAGCAGTCCAAAGGCGACGAGGGCCTTGACGAGAACGATGATGA
>DAIDIA010000022.1 GCA_027459565.1 Acidimicrobiaceae bacterium
CGGCTTCGTCGTCCGTTTCGCCGCCCGTTCGGGGAGGGGCCGCTCGGGTCCCGGTTCCGCCGATGCCTCCGCGGCGGCCGAGCCACCCGGGAGCGCGGGCGCCGGCGGGAGCAGGCGGCCGGGCGGGAGCAGGACCGGGGCTGCGCCCGGGACTCGTGGCGGCGCCGGGAGGGGCGCCACTGCTCCTCGGGCTAGATCACCCCGCCGCGGCGGCTCTCCACGATGATCCCGATCACGGCGGTGACGATCAGGCTTCCGCCGAAGGTCGCCGTCCACACGCCGAACACGAAGGCGAGGGCGATCAAGGCCGCACCGAGGCCGAACACGAAGGGCCAGATGCTCGAGCCGGGGAAGGCGCCGATCACGCCGGCGCCCTCCTCCAGAGTTCCCGCCGGGTCGTCCTCGGCGCGGGGGTCCATCCGCCGCGACCACCAGAGGTAGTAGCTGCCCGGGAGCAGGCCGAGCAGGCAACTGGCAGCGAGCATCACCGTGCCCGACTGCTCGTAGCTCGTCCCCCAGTAGATGGCGGCGACGATGGCGCAGAACACGGCGATGAAGAGCAGGAACACCGCCTCGACCTTCATCGCCCGGGCTCCACCGTCGAGGCCAGGGCGTGCTCGAGGCGCGACGGCCGGTCGTCGGGCAGGTTCTTGTGCTCGGGGTGGTTGAGGTCCCACACCGGCCGCTCCGAGCGCACGGGTGGCAGGCGGTCGAAATTGTGGTGCGGAGGCGGCGACGAGGTCGCCCACTCGAGGGTGTGCGCGTCCCAGGGGTTGGCACTCGCAGCGACCGGGCGGCGCCAGGACACCCAGAAGTTCCACAGCATCACGGCCACCGCGAGGAACAGCATGTAGGCCCCCACCGTGGATGCCCGGTTGAGCCCCGTCCAGCCATCGGCCGCCGAGTACTCGGCGATGCGGCGCGGCATGCCATGCAGGCCGAGCAGGTACTGGGGGAGGAACGTCACCCAGAAGCCGACGAACATCAGCCAGAAGCTGATCTTGCCGAGGCCCTCGCGCATCATCCGCCCGGTCATCTTCGGATACCAGTAGTAGATGCCCGAGAAGCCGCCGAACACCGCCGAGCCGAAGAGCACCTCGTGGAAGTGCGCGACGACGAAGTAGGTGTCGTGGGTCGCGAAGTCGATCGGCGGGGACGCGAGGAACACCCCGGTGACCCCGCCGAAGAGGAACACCACGAGGAAGCCGACCGCGAACAGCATCGGGGTCTTGAACTCGATCGATCCCCGCCACATCGTCCCGATCCAGTTGAAGAACTTGATTCCCGTCGGGATGGCGATGAGGTAGGACATCAGCGAGAAGAACGGCAGGAGGACGGTTCCCGTGGTGAACATGTGGTGGGCCCACACCGCCGTCGACAGTGCCGCGATCGAGATCGTCGCGAAGATCATCCCGCGGTAACCGAAGAGGGGCTTCTTCGAGAAGACCGGGATGACCTCGGTGACGCATCCGAAGTAGGGAAGCGCGAGGATGTACACCTCGGGATGGCCGAAGAACCAGAAGAGGTTCTGCCACAGAACCGGGACGCCGCCGCCGGTGACGGTGTAGATATGCGTTCCGAGGTGCCGGTCTGCCCAGAGCATGATGATCGCGGCCGTGAGCACCGTGAAGGCAATGAGGATCAGGATCCCAGTGACCACCATGTTCCAGGTGAAGATCGGGACGCGGAACATCGTCATGCCGGGAGCTCTCAGGTAGAAGACCGTGGTGATGATGTTGACACCGGTGAAGATCGCCGAGAATCCGGTGAGCGCCAGCGCGATGATCCACATGTCCGGTCCCGCGCCGGGCGAGTTCACGGCATCCGAGAGCGGTGCGTACGCGACCCATCCAAAGTCCGCCGCCCCGCCGACGGTGAAGAACCCCGCGATCATCGTGATGCCACCGGAGAGATAGAGCCAGTACGAGAGCGCATTCAGGCGGGGGAAGGCCATGTCGGGCGCGCCCACCTGTAGGGGGACGATGTAGTTCGCGAGTCCACCGAAGGCGAACGGTCCGGCGAACAGGTACAGCATGAGGCTGCCGTGCATGGTGAAGAGTTCGTTGAAGGTGTGCTGGGAGACAACGGTGTTGTTCGGCCCAGAGAGCTGGGTCCTGATGAGCATCGCCATCAGACCGGCCATCAAGAAGAAGACGAACGAGGTGATGAGATAGCTCTTGCCGATCACCTTGTGATCCGTCGAGGTCAGCCACTTCAGGATCCCTGAGGGGCCGTGCTCCTCCTCGTGGTGCTCGGCGACGACGGGACGATCAATCGTGAGTGCCATGTTCAGAACGATCCTTGATCAAAAGTGCTCATGAGCGGTTCGCCAAGAGCCAGTTCGAGAATTGGGTCTGGGAGACGACCCGCACGCTGAAAAGCATCTCGGAGTGATAGAGGCCGCAGTACTGCGCGCACTGGCCGCGGTACACCCCGGTCGCGGTCGGAGTGAAGTCGAATTCATTGATGACCCCCGGCTGAGCGTAGCGGCTGAAGTTGAAGGCCGGGATGTAGAAGCCATGGATGACGTCGGCACTCTCGAGCACGATGCGCACCGTCGCGTTGTCGGGAAGAACGAGCTGTGGATACTCCGATGAGGTCGCCGGCAGCGCGAGCAGCCGGGGCTTGGCCCTCGTCTCGATGAGGACATTCTGCGACGCACCAGAGGAGTCCTCATAGGCAAAGCGCCAACCCCAGCGATATGCCGTGACATTGATGATCTCGGCCGGCTTCGCCTTGATGGCATCGATCTTGTTCTCGGAGATGACCGTGCCGTAGAAGATCACGCCGACGAGCAGGACCGGTATCACGGTGTAGATGATCTCGATCGGGATGTTCTGGTGGAACTGCTTGGGGATGCTCTCATCCCGGCGGCGGTAACGGATGATCGACCAGAAGATCAGTCCCCAGACGACGACGGCAACGGCGATGCCGAGCATCGCGAGCCACGACCAGAGGGTGAACTCGGTCTGACCCTGTTTCGTCGCGCCCCGGAAGGCTCCAAAGGTGGGCAGCCGGCAGCCGCCGAGCGCGACCGCGACCAGGACAAGCGCCGGAACGGTCGCGAGCCGTCGCAGGATCCGCTTGCGTGGATGCGATGGGTCTCGGGTCGGGCGCGTCACAACGTGATCGTGATCGGTGGGGGTCACGGCCCCGAGGTTAGCGAGTCCGGGTCCACCGTGGCCAATCGAATCGGCGCGCGGACCACCGATCGGAAGGTCATGCGCGCGAAGAGAGGCTCACTCTTTGGCGTCGCGCGCGTCGGGCTCGGGAGCCTTCGCGGAGTCTGCTTTGCCGGCCTCGCTCTTTTTCGCCTCCGCGTCCCCCTCCTCGATCCCCTTGCGGAACTCATGGGAGGCAGCGCCGAGGCCCCGTGCCAACTTCGGGAGCTTGTTCCCACCGAACAGGAGCACGACGATGACGACCACGATGATGATCAGGCCATCGGGACCGAGCAGGTTTGCCAACAGCGATGGACGCATCTGTCCTCCTCGAATGCGAGACCGTCAGTCTAGGACACGCGCAACCTCCGGCGACTACCGCGGGGCGGGGAGGCTCCCGCTCCCGACCCGATCCGCCAGCCGTCGCTCGGCGCGCGAGGGCCGGCTGTGGCGGTCCGGGGAGTACCGCTGGGTGAGGCGGACGATCAGCCGGGAACACAGGATCAGTCCGAGCACCATCGCCGCGAGGATCAACGAGGCATCGGCGGCGAGGTGCTGCGCGGCCGGGATCGGATCGTCATAGAACGTGTAGGCCGCGTAGGTCAGGTATCCGACGGGCTCGTGGATCAACGCGCCGGTCGGAACCGAGTTCGAGAAGTTCGCGGTGTAGATAAGTGGTGCGGTCTCCCCGACGGAGATCGCGAGCGCGAGGATGATCCCCGTGAGGATTCCCGGAAGCGCCGGGCGGAGCACCACCTTCCTCAGGAGATACGGCATCGACATCCCAAGTGCCTCTCCACCCTCGCGGTAGGCCAGGGGAACCTGGTGAAGCGCGATCTCCGTCGACTTCGCGATGTAGGGAACGACGAGGAGGGAGAGCACGACCAGCGCGGGCGCGAGCGAGAAGCCCCAGTGCAGCCCGACGACGAGCGCGAGATAGCCGCAGTACCCAAAGACGATCGACGGGATCCCTGCGAGCGTCTCGGTGGCTCCGCGAAGCACCGAGGCGGTGAGCGACCGGGGTGTGAACTCCGCGAGATAGATGCCACAGCCGATGCCGACACATCCGGCAAGGATCGCCGTTCCCACCGAGATCACGACGGTTCCCACGATCGCGTTGAGGAGTCCCCCGCCGACTCCGGTCGAGTTCTCGGTGAACACCGACCACTGCCAGTGCGGCAGCGCCTTCGCGGTGATGCTCACCAGCACCCAGACGACGGGAACCACCACGAAGAACAGCGAGATCGCGCAGGCACCCCACCACGCGCGGTCGACGATCCGGCGACCACGCGAGATCCGCTCCTTTTGCACTTGCGGTCGTGGCGACGCGCCGCTCAGTATCGCCTCGAGGGTCACCGCGCGTCACGTCCGACGGGAAGCTGGGTCTGGCGCGCGAAGCGCTTCACCAGGCGACGTGCGACCGCATTGACAATGAGCGTGATCGCCATGAGCACGAGGGCGGCCTCCGCCAGGGATCGCACCGCGAATCCCGTCGGGTCACCCTGGGCCGAGTCGAGCTGCGTGACGATCGCCGCGGCGATCGTCGTCATCGATCCATAGATATTCGGCGTCAGCTTCAGGACGCTTCCCGTGACGAGCGCGATCGCGATCGTCTCGCCGAGCGCCCGTCCGAGTCCGAGCACAGCTGCGCCGATGACACCCGAGCGGATCCATCGCGCCTGGACGGTCATGAATGACTCGGTCCGCGTCATCCCGAGCGCCTCCGCGCCCTCCTTGGTCAATGTCGGCACCTGGCGCAGGAGATCGCGCGCAGTCGATGCGACGAGGGGGATGATCATCATCGCGAGCACCAGCCCACCGGTCAGAAGTCCTTGGCCGTTGGAGACAAATCCCCCGTGGAAGATCCCGAACGGGAAGACGTTCGGGAGTCGTTCGAGACCAGGGTAGACCGTCCGGGCGAGAAAGGGACCGAGGCTGAAGATCCCCCAGAGTCCGATCACCGCACTCGGGATTCCGGCGAGGACCTCAAGACAGAGTCCGACCGCCGCGCCGATCGACTTCGGCAGCCGCTCGACGAGGATGACGGCCGCACCAACGGCGATCGGCATCGCGACGATGATCGCGACCAAAGAGCTCTCGAGGGTTCCGGCGATGAGCGGCCAGGCACCGTAGTGCTCGCCCGGAAGATGCAGAGCGCCGCCGGTGGCAACCGGTGTGCCATATTCATTTCCGATTGTCCACACCGACGAGGTGAAAAAGCCAAGTCCGTTGTAGCGGATCGCGGGTATTGCCTCTCGCAAGAGCACGACGATCATTGCTGCGAGGCCAAGCATCGGGATCACCGCGGCGGAGCCCGTGCCGTACACGAGGGCGCGCTGGCCGATACGCGCGACCCTCGCGCGACCCTTCGAGACCTCCGAGGTCATGTCGACTAGTCGATTATTCATCATTGACGCCGTTCGACTTCCTTCGTTCGTCGCCGATCGCCCGATCGGGGACGCGTTGCACGCGAGAGCGGGCAACCGGGAGTTTCAGGCTCTCGGCTGCCCACGTCTCGCGTAATTGGGGGGTTGGCATCACATCCAGGGGTTGACCCGCTCTCCTAGAACGACTTCAGCAGTCCGATCGCGACACTCAATCCATTCGCGGGAAGCGCCTGGAAGTGCACGGGCACGAGGTACTTGTCGATGGAGCCGCCCTTGGGATCCATCCCCCATGCGAGGAAGGACTTGATCGCGGTGGCGACCTGCGCGTTCGGCTGATTCTTCGCAACGATCGCGTATTCGAAGTTCACGATCGGGTATCCCTCGGGAGCCTTCGGAAGGTAGATCAGCGAGATCGAGCCGT
>DAIDIA010000023.1 GCA_027459565.1 Acidimicrobiaceae bacterium
GCGGATGCAGTCCTGTTGTCTCGACATCGACGACGACGAAGCTTGCCTCGACCGCCGCGCTTGGCAGTTCATGGATCGCCGTTCCCTTTTCCGATGCTTCGCTCACCCTTGAGATCCTAGGGCGATGACGTGTCACCGACCGGTGCTAAGGACGCGTCAACCACCCACGTGGCATGGAACGGGGTTCCACGGTTCGGGCTGGGTGTTGGTGACGATCTGGGACGAGCTTGGAGCCGGTATGCCAGGAATCGTTGTCACGGTCACACCGGTGTTGGAGGCAACGAGCGTTGCCGCCGTGAGGAGCGCCATGGCGACCCCGCTGTTGCTGGTTGCGCTCGGCAGGGAGTACGAGGTTGTCTTTGCCGATCCGATGGCGAGGAATGCGGAGATCACGGCTGCATCCTGGGCAGGTGCCGGTATGACGACGTCCTCGCCCCTGATCACCGCGCCTGCCGTCGGCAACGTCTGCGCGACCAGAGAGGAACCCGATATGTGGCGGAATATCTTCGCGAGCGAGATGATCTCGCCGACGGAGAGCGAGCGGTCGATCGTGATGTTCTTCTCGGCAGCTCCAAGGAACGAGTTCATTCCCGTCGGGCTGGTGACGATCCCCTTGAGTCGCGGGAGCAACGCACGGAAGAACGCATCTTGGCGCTGGATCCGGCTCCAGTCAGAGAGACCGTCGTAGTACCAGGTGTGGTGCATCTTGTAATAGAGGTGCCGGCTCCGGACGAGGGCAACGGCCTGGGAGCCAAAGACGAGGTGACAGCCCGTCCGCGAGATTCCAAGATGAGAGTCTGTGTCGTAGACGGGATAGCGAAAGTCGAGATAGACGCCACCGATCGCGTTCACCATGTTCGTAAGGCCTTCGATATTGATATCGATGTAGTCCGATATTGGGATGTGGAAGTTCTGCTGGATCGTCTGAACCAAGAGCTGTGGGCCGTTGTTGAAGGCGGTGTTGATCCTGTTGTACCCCGAGATGTACGCGACATGGCCCGGAATCTTGACGTAGGTGTCGCGCGGGATCGAGAGAAGATGGACCGTCTGGGTGGCCGGATCGACACGGGCGATGATCGTGACGTCGCTCCGCTGACCACCGATCGCCGACCCCGAACCGTAGATCTGCGCGTTGGTTCCGGAATTTCCCGCAAAGGCGCGGGAGTCCGAACCGACAATCAGTATGTCGAATGCACCGTTCGAAGGACGCGCGTTGAGTCCGGGA
Organism: Acidimicrobiaceae bacterium; assembly: GCA_027459565.1. Classification (GTDB taxonomy): domain Bacteria; phylum Actinomycetota; class Acidimicrobiia; order Acidimicrobiales; family Bog-793; genus CAIVND01. Next base: position 1,226 of record DAIDIA010000023.1, read on the forward strand.
ATGTCGACCTTCGGGAACTGACCGTAGCGCCAGTACGCGTAGCCAAAGAGGCCGCCGACGACGAGGACGAAGAGACCAAGTATCGAACCGAACAGTGTCAGGAGACGTCGTCTCCGAAACGATTTCGCGAGTTTGGGAGTCAGCGCCGATCGGGCGCGAATGGGACGAGTCGAGCGCCTTTGAACATGTCTCGGCGTGCGCGCGGAGTTAGCCGTGGAATCGGACATGGCCAGTAACGGTAGTGGAACCCGGCTCCCAAGTGTCGGCACCATCGCAACGCGATCACAACATTCCTCTTATGCTTTGCTAACAAATGCTGACGAACCGCGTTGTCGTTCCGTGCGATAGTGGAGGTGCTGGTCAGAGGGGATTTGGCAAGAAGATGATTGCCGAGGAGAGCAAGTGAGAGCTATTCGCCGACAGGGATCCAAATTTGGGCTGCGCACCTTGGGTGCGAGCGTTCTCGTCGCGTTTGGCCTTGTCGTTGGTGCAGCTCCCGTAGCCTTTGGTTCGCCGGTGCCGACTCCCGGGGGACATGGCTTCGCCTCGGGTCAGGCGACCCTCGACGCCGGAAAGAGGTCGGTACGTTTTGCTCAACTCCCGCCCGTAACGCCGGACAATCCCCTGGTTTCGCTTCCGTCTGGCATCACGCTTGCCCGAGCGCAGGATTGGCTTTCGCGGGTAATCCTGATTCGCCAGACGGCACTCCTGTCGCTTTCGGGTTCGCTGACGAGCGCGCGCATGATTCAAGCCAGTGACCGGGCGCAGCTGACCGCACTCATCGGCGCGGCGATGGCCAGACTCAATTCGATCGCGACCGGAATGTCGGGTGACTCGACGGTTGCAGCAGTCCGACGTCAGGCCCAGCAGGTGATGGGTCTGACGGTGCTCAATGTTCTTGAACCTCAGGTTCGCATTCTCGTTCGCATTGACATCGCGCTCGGGCTCGCCGCTCAACTTTCGGCCAAGGAGAGTTCTGCCGCCGCCGCGATTGCGATCTCGCGCGCGACCGCCTCCTCTCTGCATTCGGAAGAGGCTCTAGATCAGACCGTTAAATCCCTTGCCCAGGCGATCACGAATGAGCTGCTCGCAGCCCAAAGTGCCATGCTCGCGCTCCCGGGAACTTCAGTCGCAGATTCCGCGGCGTTCACCGCGGCGAAGGTTACTCTTTCGACCGCAAATTCACAGCTTCGAATTGCGAACGCGGACCTCAGGAATCTGGTCGTTCAGCTCGTCGGGCGTTGATCTCGGATCTCGGGTGGCTCGTGCCCGGACGCGTTCAAGATTGCGCGTAATCGAACGGCCCCTCGCAGTGACTCAAGTGTCCGGCGGACAATCCCCGTGCGGGGCGGTCGCAGCTCGCGGACTGTCACCGGTATCTCGACGATGTGCGCACCTGCCTTGGAGGCGCGCACGATCAGTTCGACATCGAAAAGGCTGCCGCGCATCACGCAGTGATCGCTGATCGGAACGGCCACCTCCCCGCGGAGCAGCTTCATGCCGTGCGCGTCAGTAACTCGTAGATCCACGAGAGCCCGCAGCACCATCATGAAACCAAAGGTGAGGAATCGCCGGATCGCCGGTCGCCGGTCGTTCGCGCCTCTCGCCCGTTTGCTCGCGATGACAATGTCCGCGCCGTCGCCTTCCAGACTTCGCATCGCGAGGTCGAAGAAGGCAAAGTCGAAGAGATCCACATCAAAGGTGACGACGATTGGTGCCAGCGCGGCCCGTATTCCCCGGTAGAGCGCCTCGCCGTAGTCTCCGACGTGATAGCCGATGACGCGCACGAGCGGATTGGCCTGGGCGAGCCTCTCGGCAATGGCGGGTGTCTCGTCGGTCGAGCCATTCTCGACGAGGATGATCTCGTAGGCGAGCCCCCTCTGCTCAAGCTCCGTCTGGACGGTCGCGACCGTGCTTTCGAT
>DAIDIA010000024.1 GCA_027459565.1 Acidimicrobiaceae bacterium
GCGTTGATCTTCTCCTCGTCGGGGAGCGCTCCGGTGGTCCTGATGTGCTCGAGCAGTTCGGGGTGGACGGCTCGAACGTGCGCGCGGAGCGCGGCTTCGAAGCGCTGGACGTCCTCGACGGCGATGTCATCGATGTGACCCCGGACACCCGCGTAGATCACGATCACCTGTTCCTCGACGGGAAGCGGCGCGTTGAGACCCTGCTTGAGGAGTTCGGTCAGGCGATAGCCACGGTCGAGCTGCGCCTGGGATGCCCGGTCGAGCTCGGAGCCGAAGGTCGCGAATGCCTCGAGGTCGCGGAACTGCGCGAGGTCGATCTTCAGGGATCCGACGACCGAGCGCATCGCCTTCGTCTGCGCGGCGCCACCGACGCGCGAGACCGAGTTCCCGACGTTCATCGCCGGGCGGACACCCGCATTGAAAAGGTCGGTCTCGAGGAAGATCTGCCCGTCGGTGATCGAGATGACGTTCGTCGGAATGTACGCCGAGATGTCGCCCGCCTTGGTCTCGACGATCGGCAGGGCGGTCAGCGAGCCGCCACCGAGATCGTCGGAGAGCTTCGCAGCGCGCTCGAGGAGACGGCTGTGGAGATAGAAGACGTCGCCGGGGTACGCCTCGCGGCCCGGTGGACGGCGAAGCAGCAGCGACAGCTGACGGTACGCCTCGGCCTGCTTGGAGAGATCGTCATAGACGACGAGCGCGTGCTCGCCACTCTCCATCCAGTGCTGGCCCATCGCACAGCCCGAATAGGGCGCGAGATACTTGAAGGGTGCGGGCTCTGATGCCGGGGCGGCGACGACGACGGTGTACTCCATCGCCCCGTAGGCCTCGAGCGTCGAGACGATCTGCGCGATCGTCGACCCCTTCTGGCCGATTGCGACGTAGATGCACTTCACACCGTTGTTGCGCTGGTTGATGATCGCGTCGATTGCGATCGTCGTCTTTCCGGTCTTCCGGTCGCCGATGATGAGCTCGCGCTGTCCGCGTCCGATCGGTGTCATCGCGTCGATGACCTTGATGCCCGTCTGGAGCGGCTGGGTGACCGGCTGGCGGCCGACGATCCCGGGTGCCTGCACCTCGACGCGCCGTTCTGCGACATTGACGAGTGGGCCCTTGCCATCGACGGGGATACCCAGCGGGTTGACGACGCGACCGAGGAGTCCGTCACCGACGGGCACCGAGAGGATCCGGCCCGTCGAACGCACGACCTGGCCCTCGTCGAGTCCGGCGAGCTCTCCGAGCACAGCCGCGCCGATCGAATCCTCGGTGAGGTTGAGCGCGAGGCCCAGCGAACCGTTCTCGAACTCGAGCAGCTCGTTGACGGCCGCGTGCGGCAGTCCGCTCACATAGGCAATACCGTCTCCGACCTCGAGCACGCGGCCGACCTGCTCGGCCGCCACTGCGGTGTTGAGACTGTTTGCATGGCGTCCAAGCGCTGCTGCAATGTCATCCGCGCTGATCGTCAGCTCTGCCATTTTCACTCTGCCTTTCGACTAAACCTGCTGCGCGAAGACATCGCGCAGGCGTTCAAACCGCAAACGAACCGTTCCATCGATGAACAGGTCACCGGTGGAGATGAGCACGCCACCGATCACGGATTCATCGATGATTACCCGGACCTCTACCGTCCGGCCGACGAGACGCGAGAGGGACGCGCCAAGCCGCCGTTGCTCTTCCTCACTGAGCGCCACCGCACTGCGAACCTCTGCGACCCTGCGGCCGCGCTCCTCGGCGACGAGATCGACCAGCCAGTCGAACACCCCGATGAGATTGCGGAGCCTTCCGGCACGAAGCACGTAGGAGCACAGCCGGAGCGTCGATCTACGCACGCGGCTGCCAAGAAGGTCCTCGAGCACGCCGATGCGTGCCTCGCGAGAGAGGTTCGTGTCCTCGAGCACCTGGCGAAGCGCCGGATTGTCCTCGAGTACCCGGGCAAAACGGAAGAGCTCGTCCTCGACCTCGTCGAGTTCGCGGGCCTCTTCGAGCTCCTGGAAGACGCGCTCGGCATATCCGCGGATGCGCGCCCTCGCGCCCGTCCTGCCGGCGGGCGCATCATCATCGATGAACGCGTCCCCTGCACCGAGCGCGAAACCCAAAAGGAGCTCCACCTCGGAGATGGTGACCGGTACCTCACCCGCGCGTACGACGCGGACCACGAAACCGACGAGGTCCGCAGTCTCGGTCAGTGCGCGATCCGCGAGGAGGTCGGCAACGATCGCGCGCCGTTCGATGGTCGCAATCGCCGGATCGGTCAGCGCGAGCCGGAGCGAATCCGAGGTCATGAGCGCGGACTGCACCGTCGCAAGCTCTGAGTGGACGGTCGCAAGATGACCGTTTGACCGCGCGGTCTCGGCGACCCTTACCGCGTATCCGCGGACGATGTCATCAAGCATCAGGCAATCACCCCGGTGTGGTCGGCGCCGATCGAATCGGACTCCGTGGCGGCGATCGCCTCGCCGATCAATCGATGGTGACTCGTCGCGTCGAGTTCCGCGCGCACGACAACCTCGGTGGCGACGACGACGACTGCACCGAGTTCGGCGAGCACCTCTTGTCGTGCGCGGCTCCGCGCGGCCTCGATCTCGTGTTCGATGCGACTGACGATGCGGCCGTATTCCTCTTCGGCCCTGCGGACTCCGTCGCTGACGAGAAACTCGGCGCTGTTCTTCGCCTGCGCGACGATCTGCACCGCTTCGAGCCTTGCCGCCTCGAGAGCCGCTCGGTGCTCGGCGACAATACGCGCGCCCTCGGCGCGCGCCTCGTCACCCGCCAAGAGCTGGCCTTTGATCGAATCGAGCTTTCGCGTCATGGCCCTGTTCAACGGTGGAGCGATGTAACGCCAGATCAGACCACCGACGATGACGATGCCGACGATCTCGAGGAGGAACGAGACGCCGAAGTTGGCTGATGTGGACGCGACGAAATGCAGCGGTGTCATTGTGTTGCCTCGCCGCTCGCGAGGCGGATTGCCCCGGCGATCGCCTCGCGGTGTCTTGACGGGTCGACATCGACGCCGATCACACGCTCCGCAGCGCTGACGACGATCTCGTCAAGCTTCGCGATCGTCTCCTCGCGCAACGCGGAACTCTCGCTCGATATCGCAGCCCTTGCGAACTCGAGTTCACGCTCGAACTCGAGTTGACCGCGCGCCTGCGCGTCCTCACGGAGGCGCTCGACCTCTCTCGACGCAGCCTCGATGATCGTCCTCGCCTCCGCGTGGGCGGCTTCGAGCACCGACGCGCGCTCGCGCGCGAGCCGGTCTGCCTCGATACGTCCCTCGTCGCCCGCCGCGAGCGAGGCGCGGATCGTCGACTCGCGATCATTCATCGCCTTTTGCAAAGAAGGCAGGATGAACTTGGCGACGACACCGAGGACGATGACGAACATCACGAGCTCGAAGACAAACGTCCCGTTGGGAATGAGGAAGTTTGAATTTGACGAACTCGAGCTGCTGGCAAGCAGCATCTAGATCTCCCCTACTTCTTGTAGAGCACAAACACGAAGAGGAACATGAAGACGAGATTGATGAAATACATCGCCTCACAGAGACCGACCACGATGAACATGATCGTGAACAGCCGGCTCTGCGCCTCGGGCTGGCGGGCAACGCCGGCGATCGTCTGACTACCCGCCAGACCGTCACCGATTGCGGCGCCAACCGCACCGCCGCCGAGGGCGAGACCTCCACCGACCATCGCACCCGCAAGCTGGATTGCCTGGTCGATTCCTGTTGCTGCCATGATTCCTCCTGTTATTGAGATTGTGGTTGAAAAACGGGTTTCTCGACGTCCCTAGTGCCCGCCCGAGAGGGCGGATTCGAAGTACAAGATGGTCAAGATCGCAAAGATGAATGCCTGAACAGGACCGACGAAGAGTCCATCGATCATCTTCCAGAGCGTGTCGAGGATCGGTACGCCCACGAGAAAGGGTCCCGGCAGCGCGGCGATCAGCAAGAGCATGACGCCGCCGGAGAAGATGTTCCCGAAGAGTCGAAGGGCCAGCGTGATCGGCTTGACGATCTCCTCGATGATGTTGATGAGGAAGAGCGCCTTCGGCTTGAAGTAGTGGCCGAGGTAGCTCTTCAATCCCTGCTGGCGGATCCAGGTGATGTGCACCAAGACAATGACGAAGATCCCCATCGCGAGCGTGAAGTTGATGTCACCGGTCGGCGCAGGGAGGTACTGCGGGCTGTGTCCGGTCGGGATGAGTTCGAGCCAGTTGGCGACGAGGATGTAGGCGAACAGGACGAATGCGAGGGGAACGATCGGCCTTCCGGCATCGCCCATCGAGGACTCGACCTGGTTCTCGACCGCACCGATGATCGACTCGACGGCGAGCTGTAGCTTTCCCGGCACTCCAGAGGTCGCCCTGGCGCGCAAAAAGAATCCGATGCCGATGATGATCAATCCCGCGACCGCGCACGAGAGGAGGTCGTCGAAGTTGACCGTGAGGCCGAACAGCTTGCCTGATATGTGATCGCCAACAGTGATGTTGACTGCGAGCATTCCGCCCATTACTGCGTGACTCCTGCGGTCGAGGAACGAAGAAGGGAGACTACAAGATTTCCAAGCAGCACGAAGTAGAACAGCGCCACGCCTCCCGCGGTCCCAAGGCCGAGGTAGACGGAAGCAAACATTAGGCCAAGAACGACGACCGTCGTTGCGGAAAGCCGCACAAGCGTGCGCGACGCGAGGACCCGTGTGGGCTTTTCGACCCTGTCGGCATTCACCTTGGCCACGGACTTCGCGACGAGGCGGATGTTGATGAGCCCGACGCCGAGTCCGATGCAGATCCCCAGCCCGACGAGGATGTGCGACAAGAGCGCGGTCACCACGAGCGCGACGATGCCGACACCGACCGAACCGAAAACGGTTCGGCGAAGCAACCGGTCGATCTCGCCAAGCGAGAGGTGCTCAAACAGCTGGGTGAAGCGATCCATGGCTCTTCTCAGTTCGGGCGCGACGCCATTTCGAGATGGACGGGCGACGTGACGGGCACTAAAGATATCTCCGAATCCGGAGATACATCGCCATAAGGGCGATGGCTACGCCAATGCCTAGTCCAGCAAAGGTGACCGACACACCGGCGCCGGTCGCCTGCCCAATCCAGTACCCGCCACCCACTCCGAGGGCGACGAGCAGGCCGGCAGTAAGACCAAGTCCGATGAGCTCACCAAGTCCTGGACCGAGCGGTGGCGTCATGCTCAGGGCCCATCCTCGCACCTCAGAGGTGGTGAAGCAAACTCCGGGTTGCGGGGGTTCGCGTTATCCATGCGAGGCCTCATCCTGATCGAGCTCGCCGTTCGCGTGTGCCTCCCGGGCCCCCTCGGAGGGTGCCATTTCGTGGGATCCGTGGCTCCCCGGGCCCGAATGGGCCGGTCCCGCCCGACCAGACGCGAAGGTCGGAAGCAGGTATCGCCATCTCCGCCGGAGGTGCGCGGGTCCATCCGCGTGGACCCGGTGCGCCGGAGCGGCCGTCGGCGAGAATCCGGGCCGGAACACGGTGTAGAGACCGACGCCGAGAACCGCGACGCCGACGGGGACGAAGGCGTTCGCATGGCTGTTGAAGGTCGGAAGCAGGACAAAGGCGCTCAGCACCAGGGTCCATGCCCAGAGGATCAAGACCGCCCGCCGATGTCCATGGCCGAGCCGGACGAGCCGGTGGTGCAGGTGCCCGAGATCGCGCTCGGCGACGCCGGTGCGCGAGATCGTACGCCGGACGATCGCAAACGCCGTATCGAACATCGGCACGCCGAGGATGAAGAACGGAATGAACAGCGGGGCGAAGCGGAAGAAGGTCAGTCCCGACACGTCGACTCCGGAGTTCGCGGAGTTCTCCGTGCGCCCGCCAATCACCATCGTCTGCGCGGCCAACGAGAGTCCGAGGAAGAGCGAACCCCCATCTCCCATGAAGATCCGCGCCGGGTGGAAGTTGTGCGGGAGGAAACCGATGCACGCGCCGCAGGTGATCGCCGCGATCAGCGGACCGATGTTGTCCTGACCAAGGTCGCCGAGGAATTCGAGCCGCAGGCCATAGATGCACAGCGAGGCACTCGCGATGCCGACGATCCCCGCGGCGAGACCGTCGAGTCCGTCGATCAGGTTCACCGAGTTCGCCATGCCGACCACCCACAGAGCGGTGACGAGCGGAA
>DAIDIA010000025.1 GCA_027459565.1 Acidimicrobiaceae bacterium
GACGATCGCGGTCTTTCCGACACCGGGCTCGCCGATCAGCACGGGATTGTTCTTGGTGCGTCGCGAGAGCACCTGCATCAGGCGCTCCATCTCGCGGTCACGACCGATCACCGGATCGAGCTTGTGTTCGCGAGCGAGCTGGGTGAGGTTTCTGCCGAACTGGTCGAGCACCGGGGATCCGGCGGGTGCCTGGGTCTCGCCCGATCCTGCACCGACTCCGGCTCCCTCTCGACCCTGGTAACCAGAGAGGAGTTGGATGACCTGCTGGCGAACCCGGGGCAGATCCGCTCCGAGGCTCTGGAGCACCTGCGCCGCCACACCCTCGCCCTCGCGCACGAGGCCGAGCAGCATGTGCTCGGTGCCGATGTAGTTGTGTCCGAGCTGCAGCGCCTCGCGAAGCGAGAGCTCAAGGACCTTCTTCGCCCGAGGGGTGAAAGGGGGCGAACCCGTCGGAGCAGACCCGGCGGGACCGATCGTCTCCTCGACCTTCTCGCGGACCGCCTCCAGGGAGATTCCGAGTGCCTCGAGTGCCTTTGCGGCGAGCCCCTCGCCCTCGTGGATCAGGCCGAGGAGGATGTGCTCGGTGCCGATGAAGCTGTGGTTGAGCAGGCGCGCTTCCTCTTGGGCTAGAACCAACACCCGCCGTGCCCGATCTGTGAAACGCTCGAACAACTTGAACTCCCTTACCTGTCCGCCGTACTTCGTGCCATTCTACCGGTGAGTCCGCGAACTTCCGCCCGCGCTCACGCTAGTACCCAAAAGCTGATTTGGCCTGCTCGGGTCGGTGTTTTGAGGTTCATTATCGGTACCGGCCCAACTTGCCCTATCGTGAAGGCAGTGAAAGCGCTGGCCACCCTTGCGATTCCCATCGCCGACGAAGAGCTCAACCGCCTTGAGCTACGGCTTCGCCGCGAGGTGCTGCGCGACGACCCCTTCCTCGATGAGATTGCCACCCACCTGATCGATGCCGGCGGCAAGCGCCTGCGTCCGCGGCTCAGCCTCGCCGCCGCGTCACTGTCGGGAGCTCCGCTCACCGAGGAGACGCTGCTCGGGGCGGTCAGCGTCGAGCTCGTCCATCTCGCGTCGCTCTATCACGACGACGTCATGGATGAGGCGGAGCGCAGGCGAAATGTCATCAGCGTCAATGCCAAATGGGGGAACCTGCTCGCAATCGTCGCGGGAGACTTCTTGCTCGCGCGCTCTGCCGAGATCGCTGCATCGCTTGGCACCGAGGTCGCAAGGCTGCTCGCGTCAACGCTCGCACGTCTGTGCCAGGGTCAGATCACCGAGGTCAAGGATGCGTATCGCATCGACCGGAGCGAGGCCGACTACCTCACCGCCATCGCGGACAAGACTGCCGCGCTGATGGCGACCGCGTGTCGCATCGGTGGCATCACCGCGGGACTTGACAGTGAGAGGATCGATCTTCTGACGACCTACGGCGAATCACTCGGCATGGTCTTCCAGATCCGTGACGACGTCTTCGATGTCATCGCCAACGACCGCGAACTCGGGAAGCTGCCCGCCCAGGACCTCGCCGAAGGTGTCTACACGCTTCCGGTGCTGCGCGCGCTCGAGGACCCCGTCAGCGGTGCGGAGCTCCGCGGACTTCTCGGCGGGCCGCTCAGCGACGCGGAGATCGTGCACGCAAGGCTCCTGATCGGCCGGTCGCATGGGATCATCGCGGCTACCGATGTCGCCCGCGAGTTCGCGCAGCAGGCCTGCAAGGCTGCGGCTGCACTCGGGCCGCTGCCGATCGCCGAGTCGCTTTCGGGCTACGCGCTTGGGCTGATCGACGAACTCGAGCGCTCGACCGAGGCACTCGCGAGCTAGTCCTCCCGGTCGGACCCACCGTTGGGATCCGCGCCCGAACCGTCGGACTCGTGATGGATGCCAAGTGGCCGCAGCGCCGGGAAGAACAGCACCTCACGGATATTTGCCGTGTCGGTCAAGATCATCGTCAGGCGATCGACACCGAGACCGATCCCTCCGGTCGGCGGCATCCCGTGCTCGAGCGCGCGCAGGAAATCCTCATCGACCGCCATCGCCTCCTCGTCGCCGGCCTCGCGCGCCCTCGCCTGTTCCATGAACCGGCGGCGCTGCTCGTCAGGATCCACCAGTTCGCTGTAGACCTCGGCGATCTCGCGTCCCGTGATCACCGGCGTAATGCGCTCGACAAGCTCGGGATGGTCGCGGTGGACTCGGGTGAGCGGCGAGACCTCGATGGGATAGCCGGTCACATGCACCGGTCCCCAGAGCTGTGCCTCGGTCGTCTTCTCGTAGATCTCGTAGATGATCTTGCCGGTGCTCTCACCCACGGCAACCTCGACCCCGAGCGTGGTCGCGATCCCCGCCACCTCCTCGCGATCCATTCCAAGCGCGACCGTAACTCCGGTCACCTCCTCGATCAGCTCGGTCATCGTCGCACGCCGCCACGGTGGGGTGAGATCGAGCGAACGGCCGCCGAAGCTGATCACCGTCGAACCATGGACCGCGATGGCCGCGTCGTGGACGAGCGACTCGACGAGTTCGGCCATATCGAGGTAGTCGGCGTAGGCCTGGTAGGCCTCGAGCATGGTGAATTCGGGATTGTGCCGCGGCGAGAGACCCTCGTTGCGGAAGTCCTTCCCGATCTCGTAGACGCGCTCGAGGCCACCGATGACAAGTCGCTTGAGGTACAGCTCCGGAGCGATGCGGAGGAAGAAGTCCGCGTGCAGTGCGTTGTAGTGCGTCGAAAAGGGTCGGGCGTTGGCGCCCCCGGCAAGCGGCTGGAGGATCGGCGTCTCGACCTCGAGGTAGTTGCGCGCGTCCAGCGTGCGTCGAAGCGATGCGACGATCTTCGTGCGCGCGATGAACACCTCGCGCGCGCCCTCGTTGGCCCAGAGGTCGACCTCACGTTGGCGATGACGGATCTCGACGTCGTTGACGCCGCGCCACTTGTCTCCGAATCCCCGGCGGGCATCGGCGAGCGCGACCCACCGCTCCACGAGGACAGAAAGCTCGCCGCGCTTGGTGCGCACGACCTCCCCGACAGCGCCGATCCAGTCGCCGAGCGAGATCCTCACGAAGGCATCGAAATTCTCGGTCCTCTGGCCGAGCGCGAACAGCTGCACCGCCCCCGTCCAGTCCCGGAGCTCCGCGAATGCGACCTTTCCCTGGGGGCGCGAGCGCATCACCCGGCCCGCGACCCGAACGACCACGCCCGAACCCTCTCCGGGCGCAAGGTGCGCATAGTCATCGGTGACGACTCCCGCACCTACCGTTGCCTCGAATCGATAGGGGATTTCCACGGTGTGATCGCGCGCCACTCGGTCCCCGCGATCGCTCATCTCCCCAGAATCGGCATCACTCATCACGCGGGTTCACTTTCGTCATGGTTGCGCGCGTAGATCAGGCGCAACCCGTGCAGCGTAAGCCACGGCTCGTAGGCACTGACCGACGGAGCGTGCGGAGCGATCAGCCCGCCGAGTCCGCCCGTGGCGATCACAGTCGAGGCACCGAGCTCCGCAATGAAGCGGGCGACGAGACCCTCGACGAGTCCGGCGTACCCGAAGATCGCTCCCGACTGCATCGACTCAACGGTGGTCCTGCCGATCGCACGTCGGGGAGCAACAAGCTCGACACGTCGAAGCGCCGCGGCGCGTGCGAAGAGCGCGTCCATCGAGATCTCGACGCCGGGAACAATCGCCCCGCCGAGATATTCGCCGGCCGCGGAGATCGCATCGAAGGTCGTCGCCGTGCCGAGATCGACGACGATGATCGGTGGCTCGTAGAGGTCGAGCGCGCCGACCGCGTTGACGATGCGGTCTGCGCCGACCTCCTTGGGATTGTCATAGAGGATCGGCATACCCGTCTTGACCCCGGGTTCGACGATCACGAAGGGGATCCACGGCTTTGCCGTGAACATCGTGCGGAGCGCTCCGGTCACCGATGGAACCGAGGACGAGAGCGCCATCCCGGTGATCAGACGGAGGCCGATCGCGGCGGGCACCTCCGCTCCCTGCGCGAGTCCGAATCCGCCGAGACCGAGAAGTTGCGCCAGCTCGAGCTCCCACTCATCAGCGGTGCGGTCGCGCACCGTGGTCACTCTCCAGTGGTGCACCAACCCGCGAAGCGACCCCGGAGCGCGGCCGCGCTCATCGGACGGGTTGTCGTCGAACACGCCGATGACCGTCTGGGTGTTTCCGACATCGATCGCAAGCAGCACGGTCAGAGCCGTCCTGATGTCGACGACATGTCCCCGTTGGTCACGGCGACGCTACGGCTCAAGATCAAGTCCGATGTCAAGGATCGGCGCCGAGTGCGTCAGGGCTCCTGCACTGATCAGGTCGGCACCGGCTCGCGCGAAGAGTTCGATGTTGTCAATCGTCACGCCGCCGGATGCCTCGACGAGACATGACCGCGTGGCACCGCGCGGATGGGCGCGGACGATCGCTACGGTCTCGGCCACCTGATCTGGAGTCATGTTGTCGCACATCACGAGCGAGGCTCCGGCCTCAACCGCTTCGTGGACCTGTTCGAGTCGGTCGCACTCGACCTCGACCATGCGTCCTGGCCAGCGCGCGAGCGCACGGGCAACGCCCTCGGTGATGCTCATTCCACCGAGATGGTTGTCCTTGATCAAGATCCCGTCGGAGAGGTTGCCCCGATGGTTCACCGCGCCGCCGGCGCGCACCGCGGCCTTTTCTAGCGAGCGCATCCCCGGGGTCGTCTTTCTCGTATCCCAGACGCGCGCCGAAGGATTCGTCGCATTGACAATCTCCACGTACCGTCGGGTCAGCGTCGCGACCCCCGAGAGGTGACACAGAAAGTTGAGTGCGGTGCGTTCCGCACTCAACAGCGAGGCAAAGGGGCCACTCACCGACGCGATCTTCGTGCGCGCACCGACCTCGTCGCCGTCCCGGTGGAAGAGCGTGAGTTCCAGGTCGCGATCGACCTGGTCGAGGACCTCGGCGACCGTCGCGAGCCCGGCGATGACGCCCGGCTTTCGGGTGACAAAGTGGGCGTTGCCCCTCTGGTCGCGCTCGAGCAGTGATGCCGTCAGGTCGCCAAGGGGAAGGACGTCTTCCATGAGCGCAAGTGCGACGATCGGACGGATTGCCGCGAGCGGAGGGTCGTAGTCGCTCTCGTTGGTCATCAGTTCACCTCTGGCACCGAGCCGGTAGCTGTCTGGAGCTCAATCATCGCAGACCGGCGGGAAGGAGGAGAACTCCGCGGCGCGGTTGGCCCCGCTAGCGCTCGACGGCGAGGTTGTCGATCAATCGGACGGGGCCGACGGTCGCCGCGATGAGGAGTCGAAGGGATCCCTCGAGGCGGATGGGCACCGAGAGGTCGTCGCTCATCCGGGCTGTCGCGTAGTCGAGCGCGACCTCCGGCTCTCTAGCGACCACCGTCGCCATCTCGCGCTCGAGCTCTCCAAGGTCCCGACAACCCTCCTCGATGATCCTCGCCCCGCGTCGGAGCGCCCGATGGAGCACGGTCGCCTGGATCCGCTCGGCCTCGCTCAAGCGCGCATTCCTGCTCGACATCGCGAGGCCGTCGACCTCCCTGACGATCGGCATGGCAATGACCTCGAGACCGAACCCGAGGTCGGAGACGAGATGACGCACGAGCGTCAGCTGTTCGAAGTCCTTCTCCCCAAAGAAGGTCCGGTCGGGACGCGTGATGTTGAACAACTTGGCGACAATGGTCGCCACCCCACGCATGTGTCCGGGTCGCGACCCCCCTTCGAGCAACGTGGCGTACGGACCGGGATCGACGGTGACCGCGGGCGGTCCCGAGGGAAACATCTCCTCCTCGGTCGGTGTGAAGACCACGGTGGCGCCGGACTGGCTCGCGATCTCGAGATCGCGCTCGATCTGCCTCGGATAATGACGGAGATCGTCTGCATTTCCGAACTGCAGGGGGTTGACGAAGATCGAGACGACGACCTCGTCACATGTCGCCGCGGCCCGTTCGATCAGTGAACGGTGGCCGTCGTGCAACGCGCCCATCGTCGCCACCAGTCCGACCGCGCGCGAGCGCCGCGCGAAGTCCGCACGGGCGTCCACCATCTCCTCGATGCTCGAGAGTCTCCTCGCCGTCGGACTCACTCGCTCACCGCCGACAACAACGCGCCAACGCGCCGAATCGCCGGCTCGGTCGTCGCCGGCTCGCCAAGGCGTGTGCGCCAGCCGGGATCGACGAGGTCGGGTGCCACCTCTTCGAGTGGCATAAGCACGAACGCCCGGTCGAACATCCGCGGATGCGGGACGATGAGCTCTGGATCGGTCCCGGTGTATCCGTCGATCATCAGCACATCCACGTCGAGCGTGCGTGCGCCCCAGCGTTCCCTGCGGACCCTGTTCGCGTCGCGTTCGAGTCGGTGACACAGAGCGAGCAGGTCCAACGGCGAGCCCTGCCAGTCAATCACCACAACACAGTTCAGGTAGGGGCCCTGACCCTCGGGACCGCCAACCGGCGCGCTCTCGTAGACCGACGAGACCACGAGTTCGCCGACGACCGAGCGAAGTGTCATGACCGCGCGGTCAAGGGTGCTCCAGCGGTCCCCGAGGTTGGAACCGAGCCCGAGGATCCCCCGAGTCACGTCGGACTCTTCGACCGCGCGATCCGTACGCCGACGCTGCCCAGCGTGGCAGGGATCGGCGGTGCCATCTTCCTCAGCGTCACCGCGACGCGGTCGATGCGCGCGTCGTCGAGGATCGCGTCTGCGATCGCCCCGGCGAGCGCCTCAAGGAGGGCGAACCGCGTCGTCTCGACGACCGTGACCGTTGTCATGGCGATCGCGCCATAGTCGACAGTCGACGAGAGGTCGTCGGTCAGCTGTGCCGCCGCAAGGTCAAGGAAGATATCAAGATCGACCTCGAAGGGTTGGGCTCGGTCCTGTTCGCCTTCAAGTGCCCCATGGTGACCATCCACGCGGATCCGGCGAACCTCGATGCGGTCGC
>DAIDIA010000026.1 GCA_027459565.1 Acidimicrobiaceae bacterium
CATCGCTGACGAGGTCTTCCTGACCGGCACCGCGGCCGAGGTGGTTCCCGTCGGATCCGTCGACGACCGCGTCGTCGGTACCGGGACTCCGGGTCCGATCACCCGGCAGATCCAGAGCGCGTACAACGCCGTCGTCCGGGGCGAGAATCCGCTCTATGAGAGATGGCTCGATCGTGTCCGGTGACGAATCCGCGGATGCGCATTCGGGACATCTGCCCCTTGGCGAGATCGAACTTCCCGAGAGCGTCGTCATCTACGACACGACACTGCGCGACGGATCACAGCAGGAGGGGATCTCGCTCTCGGTCGACGACAAGCTGCGCGTCGCCCAGCAACTCGATCATCTCGGGATGTCCTACATCGAGGGTGGCTGGCCCG
Organism: Acidimicrobiaceae bacterium; assembly: GCA_027459565.1. Lineage (GTDB taxonomy): Bacteria > Actinomycetota > Acidimicrobiia > Acidimicrobiales > Bog-793 > CAIVND01. The sequence goes on from DAIDIA010000026.1 coordinate 379, forward strand.
GCGCGAACCCGAAGGACGTCGAATTCTTCGCCCGTGCCGCAGATGAGCTCCACCTCGTCAACGCGACGCTCACGGCCTTTGGCTCGACGCGGCGCGCACACGCCAAGGCGCATGAGGACGAGACCCTCCGGTATCTGATCGGAGCGAACACCTCCGCGGTCTGCATCGTCGCGAAGTCCTCGGACCTCCATGTCACCGAGGCGCTGCGCACCACACTTGACGAGGCGATCGACATGGTGCGCGACTCGGTGCGCTTTCTCTGTGGTGAGGGTCGCGAGGTGCTCTTGGATGCCGAGCACTTCTTTGATGGATACCGTCGCAGCCGCGACTTCGCACTGCGCATCCTCAACGCCGCGGAGGGTGCCGGTGCGACCAGCCTCGTGCTGTGTGACACCAACGGCGGACTCCTCCCCGACGAGGTGGAACAGATCGTGGCCGATGTCCGCACGCAGACCTCCGCTGCGATCGGCGTGCACTTTCACAATGACTCGGGCTGTGCGGTCGCGAACAGCCTCGCGGCGGTGCGCCAGGGGGCGACACAGGTGCAGGGCTGTGTGAACGGATACGGCGAACGTGCTGGAAATGCGGACCTGTCGGTGGTGATTCCCAATCTCTCGCTCAAGATGGGCATCGAGACCATCGGGCGCGAACGGATCGCGCTGGTCACCCCGTCCGCGCGCCAGATCGCCGAGATCATCAACATCAGCCTCGACCCGCAAAAACCCTATGTCGGCACCGCCGCATTCGCCCACAAGGCGGGACTCCACACGAGCGCGATCGCGCGACTCCCCGAGGCCTATGAGCACATCGATCCCGATGTCGTGGGGAACGGCACCCGCGTCGTCGTCAGCGAACTCGCCGGTCGCTCGACGCTGGCGATGAAGGCAGATGAGCTCGGCATCGACCTCGGTCCCGATGCCGTCGGCGATGTCGTCGAGGCGCTCAAGCACCTCGAGCACGGCGGTTACCACTTCGAGGTGGCCGACGGTTCGCTCGAGCTGCTCATGCGCGCCGCCTCGCCACAGCACGCCAGCGATGGGCAGTTCTTCAGCGTCGAATCATTCCAGGTCGCGACCGAATGGGCCGCATCGAAGGGAGCTCCAGCTTTGGCCGGCGAGCCCTGGGAGGCGCTGGTGCATCCGTGGAAGGTTCCGGGCGCACTCGTCACCCGGGCCACCGTTGCCGTTCGCATCAATGGTGTGCGCGTCGAGGGCAACGCCGAGGGCAACGGTCCCGTCAACGCGCTCGACGCCGCGCTCCGGGAGGCGGTCGGTCCCCACTTCCCGGCGCTCGCGCTCGTGCACCTCACCGACTATCGTGTCCGGGTGCTCGAGACGGCGAAGGGAACCGGCGCGGTGACGCGGGTGCTGCTCGACTCGGCGGACGAGAACGGCTCGTGGTCCACGATCGGGGTGTCGGAGAACATCATCGAGGCCTCTTGGCAGGCGCTTGTCGATGCCACCATGCTCGGCCTCATGCGCGCATCCGAGCGGTAGCCACACGTCCCAAGCGCGCGTCCGGGCGCCCGATCCGTGTCCCCGTTGCCCCTCTTCATTGCTATCTGTCACCTATATATAGAGGTATCTGCATCCATTGAGGTGTATATATCCTCAGGCGGCGAGCACAAGTTGGACGTCATCGGACATGCCATGACGGCAACCGTTTGACCTGCACTTTTGTATTTGGAGGTCGTACCTCCCAGCGCCGGTTGCGCCGAGTAACTTGTCGTAGGACTCGGGTCCGGGCCACAACCATCAGGTGATTGATCGCTGGAAGTTCCTGCCGGCCTCTCGCAGTGGCCAACGCACCTCGAAATGGCTGAATCGCCGGTGTGCTGATGCAGGATCTCAGCGGCCGCGATATTGGACGGACAACGGCTGCCGCGGCCTGCCGGCAGGGCTACTCCCTCCGAGTCAATGTCTTTCTCTAATATTCGTGTGTATAATAATCGTGAATATTAGAGAGGGTAGCCATGCTGATAGAGAATTTTGAGTGGCCTTTAGTCGAGTCTTTCCGCGATCGCCAAGCGCAGATTCTCCGGCTCGAGCAATGGTGGAAAGACCCTGATCATCAACCAATCAACCTCTACGGCCGTCGTCGCACCGGCAAATCGTGGCTCTTTCGTAGGATTGCGCACGGCAAGCCGGCTGTCATCCTCATCTCACTCAGGTCTGCCCCAGGAAAACAATTAACCGACTTCGCCCGACAGCTCGAACCAATTCTCGGCGTGCATCCCGAGATCCGTGATGTCCCTTCGCTCTTCCGCATTCTCTTGCGCCTTGGCAGGGAGCAAAAGGTACTCGCGATCGTTGACGAATTTCCCTACCTCCTGCCTCGTGCTCCAGCCGCTATTGAGCGAGCCTTGAGTGCTATAGCTGCGGTATTTGAAGAGGAACTCGGTGAATCTCAGACGAAATTAATCCTCTGTGGTTCA
>DAIDIA010000027.1 GCA_027459565.1 Acidimicrobiaceae bacterium
TCACGGCTGGTGCTACGACGAGACCGGTCAGTGCATCGAGACACCGCTCGAGTCACCGAACTCGAAGCTGAAGAACCGCGTCAACATCGGCGGATACCCCGTCGAGGAGATGGGCGGACTCATCTGGGGATACCTCGGACCACTCCCGGCACCGGTGCTCCCGAAATGGGATCTCTTTGTTCGCCCCGACGGATTCCGTCAGATCTACACCCACGATCTCCCCTGCAACTGGCTCCAGGTGATGGAAAACCGCGGCGATCACGGACACGCAATCTACCTCCACGGCAGGTTGTTCCAATATGCTCTCGAACGTCAGGGGCGGCTCACCGACGATCCGACCGGTCGCTACAACGCAGCAATGGCCACCCAATATGAACGTCTTCGGCGGGGAACCTACGAACGCTATCGACCGATCCCAAACGCTTATGGCATGACCAAAGCGAGGATGGATTTCGATCAAACCGAACAAGATTCCTCATGGACCATCGGCACTAACCCAATACTGTTCCCCTATCAGCTCGCCTTTGGTCCGTTCCACCAACCTCGACGCGCCTATCAGCTGGGCGTTCCCGTGGACGACACGCATACGTGGCACATTACCTACAACTGCTTCGTGTTCCCCCCTGAGGTGGATGTTCCCACCCAGAAGACTGTTCCCTACGTCCACATTCCGCTCAAGGACGAGAGCGGCGAGTACCTGCTTGACTACGTGCTCGCGCAGGACATGGTCGCCTGGTACGCGCAGGGCGAAATCACCGACCGAACGCGTGAACAACTTGGATCTAGTGATATCTGCGTGGTGGCGCTTCGAGAGATGCTGCTCGAACAAATGCAGAAGGTTGAGCGCGGCGAGGATCCGATGAATGTGTTTCGAAATGAACAAGACGCTTGGCGTCCTGAGCTGAATATTCCGGGATTCGGCGAGGAGGAGGTTCCGGATGAGAACACCGTTTCGCACGCGCGTGTGAGTCAGTTCTATCGCGGCAATTATCACAAGATGTCACCAGCGGGTTGGCTCTATATCGAGGATGACCTCGAGCGTTATTCGCCAGACCGCGCATTTATTCTTGAAGCTTTTGCGAAAACCGAGGAGATACGCAAAGCCTCGATGTCGACTTCGTCAAGTCCTACTCGCGCATAAGAAAAGGAGAGACAGATGGCCTCACTCGTCCGTTCGTTCGGCGACCGCTCGCTGCGTTCATTGGTAGACCTCGACCGAGGATTGGTGAGTCGGGAGATCTATGTCAATGAGGATCTCTACAAGATGGAACTCGAGCAGGTTTTTACCCGCGCCTGGCTTTTCATCGGGCATGAGGCACAGGTGCCAAATCCTGGCGACTTCGTGGTGTCTCGAATGGGCGAAGAAGAGGTGATCCTCGTTCGCGACAGGAAGAACCAGTTGCACGTCTTCCTGAACACCTGTAGGCATCGGGGAATGAAGGTCTGTCGTTACGACGACGGGAACACTCTGGTATTCACTTGTCCATTTCACGGCTGGAGCTATGACACCGATGGCCGCCTCGTAGGAGTGCCCTATTTCGACGCTGCCTACAAAGGCGACATGGACAAGAGCGAGTGGGGTCTTCCCGAAGTTGCCCAGATGTGCAACTTCTACGGATCGATCTGGGCGACATGGGATAAGGGTGCGCCAAGTTTCGAAAGTTACCTCGGCCCATATTCGGATACTGTGCGGCGCGCCTTTCAAAGTTCCGACGGAGAGGACAACGGGGTCGAGCTGTTCAATCCGGTCTACAAGTGGCGCATTCCCTGCAATTGGAAGTTTCCGGGTTTTAGTTTTGATGGTGACCGCGCGCATGCTGCGATGACCCATCGTTCGATCAATGTCGCCGCAATCGGCCCACAGGGCGACGCTGGCGGCGGAAGTCGGGCCCCTATTCGGGCACCATTTCCCTACACGGACTACGAAATGACGGTTCCTGAGCTCGGTCACGGTGGGCACAACGCCATCTACGAGCAACCGGGACTCGCGGAGTACCGAGACACCTGGTTCACCGAGCCGGGTGTTGACGACTACTACCGCGCGATGCGCGAGAAGAAGCGAGAAAAGTACAGGGGGCAGTACATCGTGGGTGAGACGGCTCTCATCTGGCCCAATGTGAACATCCAACCGCATCGCATCCTGATTTGGCATCCGCACAGCGTCGGGGTTACCGAGAGCTGGCGCGCGTATCCAATCGACCGGATGGCTCCGCAGCATGTAAAGGATGCGCAGCGTCGATACATGATGCGTTACGGAGGACCGTGCGGCCTGACCGAATCCGACGACATGGAGAACTGGAACTACGCCTCAGCCGCGAGTTTCGGCACCGTCGCCAAGCGCTACCCCTACAACTTCATGATGGGCGCGGGCCACGCATTCGTCGACGAGCAGAGAGCTCCGGGGATGACGCTCAACTACGAAGTAGCGGAGGAGAATCAGCGGTCGCGTCTTCGCCGTTGGCTGGAGTTCATGGAAGCCGGATCCTGGGAGGACATCTACCCAGTCAATCCTGTGTCACCGAGCGCAGGCGAGGCCACAAAGTCGAAGAGCAAGGTGGAGTCATGACCGATCAAGAGCCGATTGCGAAGAAGTATTCCGAGGCGGTAGGTGGAGCGGCGATCACCGGCGCGGTTAACGATGCCGTGTTGATTCGTGATCTGCCCGAGGGAACCCATGTGCGGATTCGCAGCGGAGATATCGTCGAAATCACCGCAAATCCGAGAGATGGTGGATGGCTTTTCGTCAAGGTTCTCGAGAGCAGCGATTCATCAAGAATCGGTACTGATGATATGGCCTTCTGTGTCGATGTGATCGATGTCGTCCGACATGTCGATCGATAGTCGACCAAGCAGAGATCTCAGGAGTCTGGAGGAAGCATGCTGACGGAAAATGAACAGGGAGTTCTCGAACGCCTCTTGCTACGTGAGGAAATCGAGCAGTTTTATTATCATGAGGCCGCATTGTTGGATGATCGGAAGTTCGATGACTGGATCAATCTCATCGCTGACGACATTCACTATCACATGCCAATTCGCCGAAATGTGAAATTCGGAGAGCAGGCGCGAGAAAATACAAGTTCCCTGAACGAGATCTCGTGGTTCGATGAGGGCAAGCGCACACTCGCGGGACGGGTTCGTCAGATCAATACGGGCATTCACTGGTGTGAGGAGCCATTTTCTCGTATCCGACACCTCATCACGAATGTTCGCGTCGTCGGAGTCGATGGCGACGAAATCAGGGCAAACAGCAATTTCTTTGTCTGGCAGAATCGCCTGCAGGACGAGGTCAATCTCTTTGTCGGTGCGCGCGAAGACATCCTTCGACGCGATGAGGAGACTGGATGGAAGATTGCCAAACGTTTGATTTTGCTCGATCAGAACGTGCTTTTGGCCAAGGTCATCACGACCTTCTTCTAGGAAGATGATCATGCGACCCTTGAAGAAAGTGAGGGCCTGCGTTGTCCTTGACCATTGAATGGCGGCTTCGTCCTGGCGACGACACCGTACTCATCGTGAGCGATGACGCCGTCGTCGAGGTTGCGATACACGCTGATGCGATGGTTCTGTCGAAGATGCTGACCGTCCCGGGAGATCTCTCTCTTTGGGAAGGCGGAAAGCTCCTTGAGGCGGTCGACCGCGATCCCACCACGTGGGGTGAACTTGTAATATCACGTTCTGAGGAGGGTCAGATCCTCAAGATGGACCCAGAGCTGTTTTGGAACGGCGTCTACGAGTGGTTTCGATCCCGCGGCATTGATTACGACATCTATCAGAAACGAGTTCAAAGCTGCTAAGTGCCGGGTTCATTCTTCGAATCCACTAATTTGCCGTCTTTTGCACCAAGAAGATCAAGGAGAGTTTTATGGCCTACGCCATCGGCGCCGCCTGCATCGATATCAAAGACAAGACCTGCATGGATGTGTGTCCCGTCGAGTGCATCTATGAAGGGGGGCGTAAGTTGTACATCAATCCCGTAGAGTGCATCGATTGCGGAGTCTGCGTTCCAACCTGCCCTGTTGAGGCGATCAGGCCTCTCGAGGAGTTCGATGGCGGAGATATCGAGTTCGCGACGGACAATGCAACCTTCTTCTCAGAGGCCTTGCCCGGCCATGAATATCCCCTTGGGAACCCAGGAGGAGTCTCGCGAACGGGTACGATTGGCGTCGACACGACACTTGTATCGGGTTATCACCCTCGCTGAGCTGAGACACGCACCCGATTCCATCCGAAACGAGGCTTAATGAGCGACGTCCAGAATCACGATGTTGATATTCTCATCGTTGGTGCGGGGCCGAGTGGGCTTTACGCAGGGTATTACGCGGGCTTCCGCGGTCTCAAGATCGCGATCGCCGACATGCTCGAGCTCCCCGGTGGGCAGATTACCGCGCTCTATCCCGAGAAGAAGATCTTCGACGTGGCAGGGTTCCCCGAGGTACTCGGTCGAGACCTTGTTGATCGGTTGGTCGCCCAAGTGGAGCCGTTCGCGCCGATCTGGATTCTCGGTCAACGCATCGAAGGACTGGAACGGTCCGGCGAGCGCTGGAGTGTCCAGCTCTCCGGTGGGGGAAGGGTAACCACTACCGTTGTCGTCATTACCGGAGGGATCGGCACATTCGAACCACGGGCGCTTCCGGTAGGGCGAGAATATGAGGAACGCGGCCTCATTTACTACGTTCCCAAACCAACGGAACTCGCTGGAAAGAATGTTGTCATTGTTGGTGGGGGAGACTCGGCCTTTGACTGGGCGATGGCGCTTGAGCCGATCGCGAACGAGTTGACGCTGGTCCACCGACGGGAGACATTCCGCGCTCATGAGCACACGATTGAACTGGTGCAGAACTCGAGAACGAAGATCATCACAAGCGCTGAGGTGACGGCTATTTACGGGGAGGAGCAGCTGACCTCGGTGGAGGTCACTTTGAAATCTGGCTCAGTTGAGGTGATCGATGCCGAGGTTGTTGTCGCTGCTCTTGGATTCGTCGCGCATCTGGGACCACTCGCGGAGTGGGGGCTTGAGATGTCAAAGCGAACGATCATCGTCGACACCGCGATGCGTACCAACCTTCCAGGAGTATTTGCTGCGGGAGACATCACCGAGTATCCGGGCAAGGTGAGACTCATCTCCGTCGGCTTCGGCGAAGCAGCGATCGCGGTGAACAACGCCATGACCGTCATCGACCCTTCAAAGAGTGTCTTCCCTGGTCACTCGAGTGAAAATACCTGAGCGATCATCAGGCCAGATTTTCGAGAAACCGCTTGATACCCAGGTTTCGGATCGAAGCATCGACGAGTTCTACCGTATGTGCGACCGGAAGTGGAGTGCCGCGGCGCTCAAGCGCCGAGGCAATTTGCATTGTACAGCCGGGGTTTGCAGCAACGAGTAGACATGCACCTGTAAGGGCGACCTGATCGGCTTTCCGCTGACCGAGTTCGCGGGCAGGCTCCGGTTGGAAGATGTTGTAGACGCCGGCCGATCCACAGCAAAGCTCGGAGTCGGCGATCTCGCGTAAATCAATACCAGGTATCTGATTCAGCACCTTTCGGGGTTGACTCTTGATGTGCTGCGCGTGTCCAAGATGACATGCATCGTGATAAGCAATTTCGATCGGCAGGGGGTGCCTGACGGCGACAGGTTCGTACTCCGCAAGAAATTCTGCGATGTCGCGCGTATGGTTGGCAAACTTCTCCGCGCGCTGCTGATAGGTCCGATCGCCAGCGAGCAGATGCGCATATTCCTTCATGGACGAACCGCAACCGGCGCTGTTGACGATGACGGTTTCAACCCCGGCTCCCTCGAACCTGTCAATCAGGCGTCGGGCGAATCTGCGGGCCTCTTTGAGTCGGCCCGTGTGTGCAGAAAGGGCTCCACAACAACCTTGATCTGTCGGCGAGATGACATCAAATCCCTCTTCGGTTAGCACCCGTAGCGTCGCCTCGTTGACCCGGGGGAAGAAGGCACCTTGCACGCACCCAGTGAGAAGACCGACTGTGCCCCTCTTCACGCCCTTTGCAGCTGAGAATTCAGGGATCGGGTCCCGTTCACCAATGATCGGAGCGATTGATTCCATTGTGCGCACGAATTCCGGAGCGATATTCATCAAACCGAGCTTCGCAACGATCCCCTGGACTCCGCTGCGTTGGTAGAGCCGGAGCAGCACTCGCACGACGTCAAGGCGGCGCGGATATGGGAACAGTGCGAAGACGAGCTCTCGCTTGAGTTGTTCGCGCCATGGACGTCGATACCTACGCTCAATCTGTCCGCGCGTCGCTCCGATCAGCTTGTCATATTGCACACTCGAAGGGCAAGAGGTCAGGCAGGACATGCAACCGAGACAGTTGTCGAAGTGTTGCACCATTGAATCGTTGATGGGCGCGCCATCAAGGGCAGCGCGCATGAGGTAGATACGTCCGCGGGGAGAGTCCATCTCCTCGCCCCACA